>JBGCFK010000380.1:0-4356 GCA_045106875.1 Paracoccaceae bacterium
ATCAAGGTGATCGCGCCAATCGAACTGAGGTTCGTCGGCTCGATTTTCAACTCGGTGGCGCGCCGCGACAGGGTCGAGAAATCCGGCGTCGGAAGCTCCAGATCCATCAGTCGTAACAGCGATCGCACAAAGCCCTGAACCAGCCGGAGCGGTAGCCGGAACACTGAGCGCAGCGTCAGGCAGACCTCGATCGCCACATCCGAATATACCGCCTGACCGCCGGGATCCTTGCGCCGCGGCGCGTGCCAGGCCCCGGCAACACCATCTTCAAACCAGACCGAGACATCACCGCGCATGCGAAGCGCTTCATTGTAGTCCCGCCAGCTTTTGACACGGTGCCGCGCCGCCGTGAACTTGTCCCGGTGCTCGGCGTTGAATTTGTGCGGCATTGTTGTCAACTCGACAAAGGAGCCCGAGCCGTTAGCTCATCGGGCGTATCCATGCAAAAACGTGTCGTGGAGCGTTTTTGCTGCGCATCAATCCATGGAAACGGTCAAGTTCGCGCCCGACGGGCACTCAAAAAATGTGACGCAGCGTTCGACGAACGTCTGAACCAGTTTTCGTTTTGGTCCCGGTGCAAATCCCAATGAGAGGGTGATGCCGCTGTTGCTGTCCCGGATTGGTAGGCAGCAAATGTCGCCTCCTGCATAGGTTGGCACGTCTCTTGGTTTCATGTTCAACAGGGAAATCCCAATCTTGGAGGCGACAAGTGACCGGACCATTTCGGTTGAATTGGTCGTTGCCACGATAAGGGGGGCATCTGCGCCCTGTTGGAGAAGATCGAGATAGTACCCACGTGCAGCGGGTCGGTCCAGAAGCATCAGCGGCTCGGCCACGATCTGGGCCACGCTCACCGTGTCATGCTGGGCGAGCGCATGGTCCGAAGCACACAGGCAATAGGTGGGGGCATGGACAAGCGGCTGCGTCTCGATTTGCGGATTGGGCAGCTCTTCGACAAACAGGATCACGTCGAATTGCCCTTCCATCAAACCAGTCTGGACAGAGTTGTTGTCGCCTTCGGTCAGCGCAAACGTCACGCCAGGATTGGCCTCCCGTATCTGCGCGGCAAGCATCGGCAGAAACGCCGGAGCAATCGGCGCGTTGTATCCAATGCTTAGATTGCCTGAGAGTTTCGATTGGAGATCGGAAATGCCTGTGAGCAATCCTTCGTAGCGTTCCAGCAGATCATCGATACGCCGTCCAACATCGCGGCCCGCGGCGGTGGGAAAGATGCCCTTGGCCCTGGCGCGGGTGACAAGCGCCATACCGAACGCGGCTTCGGCCTGATCTAGTGCAGCCGCGATAGCGGATGGTGTGACGTGTGTGGCCTCGGCCGCGCCCGTGATGCTGCCATGCTTTAACGCGGCCTGTACGTAGCGCATTGCGCGCAGGGAGAGTGTCATCCCAGTACCTCGTGTTTTGTGAGAATATATCTGGTATAAAACTAATTTTCAAAGGTTCATATATTTGCCAGAGTACGCGGTGAAACCCTTGAGGAGCCAGCCATGAAAACCCGAACAAAAGTCGTCGTCATCGGGGGCGGCATTGCAGGCTGTTCTACCTTGTATCACCTCACGCAAGAGGGATGGTCGGACGTGGTCTTGGTTGAACGGGATGAATTGACGTCTGGCACCACGTGGCATTCGGCAGCACAGGTCACGAATTTTGGGATGACCCAGACGATGGTGGGTCTCAAGTCGCACTCCATCGCCCTGTACAAGAAACTACGGGACGATCCGGAGTATCCCGTTGGCTATCATCATGGCGATGGCGGCATCCGTCTGGCCAACACAGAAGAGCAGATGCAGGGCTATCGCCACTTCGCGTCGATGGCGCGCGGTATGGGCGTAGAATACGAAGTGATCGACGCAGAGGAATGCGCACGCCGCCACCCGTTGATTTCGACCGAAAACCTTCTGGGCGGGCTGTGGGACGGCGAGGACGGCGATATTGATCCTGCCCAGCTATGTCAGGCGCTTGCGTTTCATGCGCGAAAAGCCGGGGCAGAGGTTTATCGCAATACACCTGTAACCGGCCTGACGCAGCACAAGGATGACACATGGACCGTTCATACTGAGCACGGTGATATTGATTGCGATGTCGTGGTGAATGCAGGCGGATACCGCGTGAACGAGCTTGGCGCGATGATGGGTGTGCAGCATCCCGTGGCCTCGATGGAACACCAGTATTTCGTTACCGAGGACATCCCCGCGATTGCCGAAGCCGGACACCGTATGCCTCTCCTGCGCTGCCCGATCTCGGACTACTATTCCCGTCAGGAAAAGGGCGGTCTGCTGGTGGGCTTCTACGAACAGGATTGCAAGACCTGGGGGATGGACGGGATCAGCCCAGGCTTTTCCAACGATCTGTGCCCCGACGATCTGGACCGCGTCATGGACGTTCTCGAGGGCGCGTTTGAACGGATGCCCGCACTCGCCGAGGTCGGGATCAAACGGATCGTGAATGGCCCGATCACCTATACAATCGATGGTGCGCCTCTGGTCGGTCCAATTCCAGGAAAACGCAACGCATACTGTATCATCGGACTGCGTGCAGGGCTGGGCGAAGGGGGTGGCCACGGCTGGCTTCTGGCGCAGCAGATTGTGCAGGGCGAGGCGTGCTATGACACTTGGGTCATTGATCCCCGGCGCTTCACTGGCCATGCGACTGTCGAGATGACCGCGCTCAAGGCAATTGAGGACTACCAGAACGAGTTTCGTTTCCATTTCCCGTACGAGCATCGCCCCGCAGGACGCAATGCGAAGACAACGCCGATCACGCCTGTTCTGGCTGCCGAAGGCGCGGAATTCACGGTAGTAAACGGCTGGGAGCGCGTGGATTACATCAAGCCGTCACCTGACTTTCACCCCTCGCTCAGCTTCAATTTCGACGAGGCGTTCAATGTGGTCGCCGCCGAGGTCGCCAATGTTGCAACGAACGTAGGCTTGGCAGAAGTCAACGGTTTCAACCGGATCGAGATCACCGGAAAGGATCGTCACGCGTTCCTTGACCGAATGATCTGCGGGACTGTGACCAAACGCGATGGCCGCGTCGGGCTGGGGTATCTGTTGAACGAACACGGGTGCATCAAGGGTGAGGCGACGGTTGCCAATCTGCCCGCCTCGGACCGTGGACCGGACAGGGTCTGGTATGGATCAGCCGCCGCGTCGGAATTCCACGATATGGATTGGCTAGCGGCGCATCTGGAACAAGGCGAAGACGTGCAACTGCGTAGCCTGACCAACGATCATACGATATTGGTTCTTGCCGGACCGAAGGCGCGGGCTGTGCTTTCAGACTGCGCGCGCGGCGACTGGTCAGCCAAAGCCTTCCCTTGGCTGTCGGTCCGCGAATGCTGCATCGGGTTCGCACCCGCAGTGGTGATGGGCGTCAGCTTTTCGGGGGAACTGGCCTATGAAATCCACGTGCCGAACGCCTCGCTCTATGCCGCCTATCTTGCGTTGCGCGAGGCTGGGCAGGCGCATGGTCTGAAACTCTTCGGCGCGCGCGCCGTT
Organism: Paracoccaceae bacterium; assembly: GCA_045106875.1. GTDB lineage: Bacteria > Pseudomonadota > Alphaproteobacteria > Rhodobacterales > Rhodobacteraceae > Thermohalobaculum. The sequence goes on from JBGCFK010000380.1 coordinate 3,516, forward strand.
GACTCTATGCGTATGGAAAAGGGCTTTCTGCATTGGAAAGCTGACCTTATCACCGAATTTGATCCGTTTGAGACGGGCCTTTCGCGGTTTGTTAAACTGGACAAGCAGGATTTCATCGGCAAAGCCGCCCTGCTGGAACGGCAGACCGCCGGACCACAGAGCCAGCTGGTCACCCTGAAGATCGACACCACGCACGCCCCGGCACATCCGGGCGCATCACTCATGCAAGGCAACACGGTGGTTGGCACCATCACGTCCGGAGACTACGGCCACCGCGTCGGAATGAACCTTGCCTATGCCTTCGTTAAACCCGATTTTGCCACTGTCGGATCATCGCTACAACTTGACCTGTGCGGCGAACACATCGCTGCGCATAGTATCGAACCTTCGCCCTATGATCCCAGTTTCGAACGCATGCGGGCTTGAATAGTCCCACTCCAGGGAGTGGGCAAAACTTGGGGGTGTTTGTCTATAATGGTGGTTTCACAGTGAGGGAATTGCCATGGATGTGCGGATCATCTTCGAAACAACATTTGAGAACGGAACGACAAGAAAGCGGCATCTTGGACGTTTGTCCCGCCCATTTCGAAGTACGCAAACTGAGGGGTTTGGGCTGCTTCTCGAAGATGCGAAATCCATGCTTTGGCAATTGCAGCAATCGGTCCTTCTTGACCAGATCGAGGAGATATCCGAGGCGAGCAGGGTTTGCCCTGACTGCAACAAGGTCAGAGCCATCCATGACTATCGACCTAGGGTTCTGGACGGCGCTGTCACGTAAACTGAGATGAGGCGGAAGAAGTTCTGACCCTCAGGTCGTTCAGGCCAGACCGGCTGCCCGGTT
>JBGCFK010000381.1:0-3634 GCA_045106875.1 Paracoccaceae bacterium
CATCAGAAACAGGATGTATAGCGCAGGGATCAACCAACGAAACTTCATGTGCTGCTCCCCAACTCTTGCCGAGCCCTCTTCATCTTGCGAAAAATACCTCGGGAGCGCGAGGGCAGCGCCCTCGCACGGGCCCGCAGGGCCAAAACGACACCAGACGCCCCCATCAGTCCTCCTCCCCCTGCATGGTCAGCGTGTAGAACAGCCAACACACCAACAGCGTCATCAGGAAGTAGATGATCGACATGGCGGCGGCGTTGCCGAGGTCCTGTTCACCAATGGCTTTCTTGACCAGATCGATGGACAGCATGGTGGTCGAGTTACCCGGCCCGCCGCCCGTCAGCACCGAAGGCTCGGTGTAGATCATGAAGCTGTCCATGAACCTGAGCAGCACCGCGATGGTCAGCACCCGCTTCATCTTCGGCAGCTGGATGAAGCGGAACACGGCCCAGCCGGACGCGCCATCGATGCGCGCGGCGCGGTAGTAGTTCTCGTGGATGCTCTGGAGCCCGGCATAGGCCAGCAGCACGACCAGAGACGTGCAGTGCCAGACATCCATCAGGACAACTGTCATCCACGCACTGACCGGTTGCTGGGTGTAGTTGTAGTCAAAGCCCAACCAGTTCAACGAGAATCCAAGCAAGCCGATATCCGGGAGCGCAAAGATGTTCCACATGGCGCCCACCACGTTCCACGGGATCAACAGCGGCAATGCCATGAGCACCAGACAGACCGATGCCCACGGGCCCGAGCGCGGCATGGCGAGCGCAATGATCACGCCCAGCGGGATCTCGATGGCGAGGATAGTGAACGTGAAAAGGAACTGCCGCCCAAGCGCCGCATGAAAGCGCTCCGAGGCCAGCGTGTCCGCGTACCACCGCTCGCCGACAAAGGAATAGGTGCCGTAAAACACCTCCTGCACCGAGTAGTTGACAACAGTCATCAGCGGGATGATCGCATTCATCGCCACCAGGATCAGGACCGGCAGCACCATGAACCATGCGCGTTGGTTGACGGCTTTGGTCATGGCACAGCACTCCCTGATACGCGCCAGCCATCCGCGTAGACGTGGGTAGCCGCTGGATCGAAGGCGAGGTGGACCGTCCCTGCAGGCACTTCACCCGCTTCTGGCAGAATGGCGTTCAGTTCGGTTGCCCCGTGACGCGCACGGACAATGCGGTGGTGACCGATGTCCTCGACCCGCTCGATCTCGACAGGCAGACCGCTCGCGGCAATCCGGGTATGCTCGGGACGCACGCCGATCTCGACCGGGCCTGTCAAATCATAGCCCTGCCCCAGCTGGATGGTCGTGCCGTTGACGCGGGCCTCGGCTCCGGAGATCTCGGCAGGCAGAACATTCATCCCTGGTGACCCGATGAAATAGCCCACGAAGGTATGCGCCGGGCATTCGAAAAGCTCCTGAGGCGTGCCGAGTTGCAGCACCTCGCCATTCAGCATCACGACGACCTTGTCGGCAAAACTCAGAGCCTCGGTCTGGTCGTGGGTCACGTAGATCATCGTGTGACCAAACTGGCGATGCAGTTCCTTCAGCTGCGTGCGCAGCTCCCACTTCATGTGCGGGTCGATGACGGTAAGCGGCTCGTCGAACAGGATCGCGGAGACGTCTTCGCGCACCATCCCGCGCCCAAGGCTGATCTTCTGCTTGGCATCGGCCGTCAGTCCCTGCGCCCGGCGGTTCAGCGCATCGGTCAGCCCTGTCATCTCGGCAATGGCCCGGACCCGGGTATCGACATAACTCTCGCCCGCACCTCGATTGCGCAGCGGAAATGCCAGATTGTCGTAGACGGTCATGGTGTCGTAGACGACAGGAAACTGGAACACCTGAGCGATGTTGCGTGCGGTGGTAGGCGCCCGCGTGACATCGCTGTCACCGAACAGGATGCGCCCGTGCGACGGGATCAGAAGCCCAGAGATCAGGTTCAGCAATGTCGTCTTGCCGCAGCCGGATGGTCCAAGCAGCGCATAAGCCTCGCCATCCTCCCACACATGGTTGATGGAAGGACGGAGGGCATAGTCCGAGGGCTGCGCAGGTTTTGGCCCGTAAGCATGAGCGAGATTGTCCAGATGGATCGCGACCATTATGCGGCCTCCGCGTAGGCCGCACCGACCGCAAGGCGTCCGTTCGCATCGAACAGGTAGAGGTGCTCGGGGCGTACATGAACCTGGACCTCAGCACCTGCCGGGATATCGCGAACACCGCCCGAACGTGCAACCCAGCGCACGCCCTCATGGGAGAGGTGCACATAGCTTTCCGAGCCCGTGATCTCCGTGCCGGTGCTGATGGCATTGAAACTCAGGCCACCTGCCACCGCATCAAGGGACAGATGGTTGGCCCGGAACCCCGCGCGGTATGGGCCATCCGGCACAGAAGACAGCGCGTCAGAGCGGGTCTGGGCATCAACATGGGTCAACGTCTCGCCCGCCTTGTTCACATCGACGAAGTTCATAGGCGGATCAGAGAAGACCTGCGCCGTGGTCTCATCGCCGGGGCGACGGTACACATCGGCGGTTGGACCGAACTGGGTCACCCTGCCCTCCCAGAGACAGGCCGTATTGCCGCCAAGCAGCAAGGCCTCATGCGGCTCGGTCGTCGCATAAACAAAGACCGATCCGGAGGCCTGGAAAATCCGCGGGATCTCGGCCCGCAATTCCTCGCGCAGCTTGTAGTCTAGGTTCGCAAGCGGCTCGTCCAGCAGCACAAGCCCTGCTTCCTTTACCAAGGCGCGCGCAAGCGCACACCGCTGCTGCTGCCCACCGGAAAGCTCGAGCGGTTTGCGGAATAACTGGCTCTCGTCCAATTTCATAAGGGCAGCACTCTCGCGCACCTGCCGGTCGATCTGGGCCTTGGGCGCACGGCGCAGCCGCAACGGCGAGGCGATGTTGTCGTAGACGGTCATCGAGGGATAGTTGATGAACTGCTGATAGACCATGGCGACATCGCGGTCCTGTACGCGGCGGCCGGTGACATCGTCACCGTCCCAAAGCACACGCCCCTCTGTCGGCACATCAAGCCCTGCCATGATCCGCATCAGCGTGGTCTTGCCGGCGAGCGTCCGGCCAAGCAGCACGTTCATCGATCCCCGCTCGAACTCCAGCGAGGTCGGGTGGACATGCACCGCACCGTCCACGGTCTTCGCCACATTGTCGAGTTGCAGAGCCATCTTTCTCCCTCAGGCCGCGGCTGGATTGGCGGCATCTTTCGCCGCCTTCGACATCCAGTCTAACAAAGCTTCAACCTCAGCGGGTGCGAAACGCAAGCCAAGTTTACTACGACGCCACAGAACGTCATCTGTCGTACGAGCCCATTCCCGGCGCATGAGCCATTTGACCTCGACCTCGAACAGGCCGTGGCCGAAGTCGCGCCCCAGATCTCCGTCAGCCTCGGCCAACATCTTCAGCGCATCAGTGCCATAGGCTTTCGCAAGCCGCATCCCCGTCTCGGGCGAGAGCCCCTTTGTCGTAACCGCGATCTGACCGGCCAAAGCCTGCACACCATCGACGGGGAAATCCCCACCGGGCAGCGGCACTCCAGCTGTCCAGATCTTGCCGGTGTCCAGCACCTCGCCCAGACGGGCCAGCGCATCTTCGGACAACTTGCGGTATGTCGTGATCTTGC
>JBGCFK010000382.1:0-6065 GCA_045106875.1 Paracoccaceae bacterium
TCCGCGTGCCAGCCCCATGCCGCGCCCAGAACCCAGGCGAACGAACCAAGCACAATGGCGAGGATGGTGAAGCCAACGACCTGAATGCGCTCGATGACCGCGCCAGAGAAAATCGATGCTGTCGTGGCAGCGAACAGCGTGAACGCGCCCCAGAAAACACCGGTCGCGTTGTCGGCAAGATTCGGCCCTGCGCTCTCACTCCATGGCAGAGCAAAGGCCGCATACGCCGCACCCGAAATGCCGTTCGGCCCCTCGGACAGCGAAATACCTGTTGGAAAGGCCCAGTAGATCCACCAGCCGAAGTAATAGAACGTCGGCACCATGAAGGCGAAGGCGAGGATGTTCTTGATGCCCGATGCCAGTACGTTCTTCAGCCGCGAGGCGCCCATCTCGTAGGCCAGGAAGCCTGCATGAATGATGACCATAAGCGGAATTGAGAGGTAATAATACGTCTCGGCAAACATCGTATTGGTCACAGCGGCCTTGCCTGCCGCCGCCTCGAGCTCGGCCACACGGGCCGCCAGCTCGGCGAGTTGTTCTTCCATCTGTTCCTCCCAGATTCGCGGACCGGTTGATCCGGTTTAAGTCGCCGCGTGTTTCCCCCTTGTCAGCGCCTGTTGATCGGACGCTCGTGTTGGTGGAGGAACGCTACCGGGAAAATCCCGATTGTCAAAGTGTCGCTGGCTGGTTCTGGACCAGTTCTGGACCAATTCAATCGATTGGCGAATTTATGATATGGTTTTAAACGCTTGAACTCGCGGTTCGGTGATTTGGCTCAGAATTGGTCCAGTGTTGTCCACTCTGCAGCATGAGACCCCAGCGGCACGGGTGCAGAACGCCATTTTGGGGGAGTTTCCGACAGGCTCACGGCAGGCCGCATCGCGTGCAGATGTCCAAAGCTCGAGCCCATCTCGGTCATGATCGGGTTGACCTCTTCGGGCGTGGGGTTGGCCTGAGGCGCGTTCTTCTCCGCCCCCAGAACGTCGGTCCATTCCCAGATCCACATGGCATTTCGGGCAAGACTCAGCTCTGCCCGCCATGCACCGCCTTCCGCCGATCGGCGCGCAAGGGCAGCCATGGCCGCAGACGCTCCCAGATAGCCGCCAAGGTAGTCCAGCGGCTGGCATGGTAACCGTGTCGGGCCGTCTGCCCCCTCGGCTGACAGGCCCGTTGCCGCCTGCACATAGGTGTCGTACCCCCGCCTGCCGCCCCAGGGCCCGGTCTCGCCAAAGGCCGAGAGCGTCACGTAGACGATGCTGGGATTGAGCGCCCTTAGTTCTGAAAACGACAAGCCGCGTGCAGCCAGTGCGCCCGGGCGATAGCCATCGATCAGAACATCTGCGTCGCGGATCAGATCCCGCAGGGTATCGACATCATGCGGGGTCCGAAGATCGACAAAGGCCGAACGCTTGCCGAATCCCGTATTGATCACCAGCGAGTCAAAGCTGGGCAGATGAGGTCCGGCGATGCGCAGCACCTCGGCGCCGTGCTCTGCCAGGGTCCGTCCGATCATCGGGCCGGCGATGACACGCGACAGATCAAGCACCCGGACACCCTCTAGCGGGGATCCGCCTTGCCCAAGTGGCCGTGCCGGCACGTCGCCATGGCGCGCGAGTTGCAGGACCTGCACGCTCTGCAGTTCTGCCGCATGGGGATGGGCATCCCACTCCGAACGGCTGCGTCTGCGGATTGCACAGACACCGGCTGCGGCGGCACGGTCCTCGATCTCTTGCGCCTGCAGTTGTGCAAACGCGGCCTTCACGGTCTCAGGATCGTTTGGCAGGCCAAACTCCGTCAGCAGACCGTCGCGCAGATGGGCGAACTGGCAATGTGTATAGACCCAGCCATCAGCCGTCCGGTGATAGCCTGTCAGCGGGTCCCACGAGGTTGCCTTCTTTCCATCCACTGTCAGATAGGCCGACGCGGTCATGGACAGGGATGCCGTCCAGCGATCCACGGTCACCTGCTGTACAGCGCCGCCACGCGCTTGCCAGACAGCGTCCGCGCAATGCCCGACCAGCCCCTGCGCCGCAGTCGCCATATCGGCAATGGGCATCCTTGTCGCAAGCCCGGTCGGCGTTTCGGTGATCTGGACGCGGTCCCAATCTGCGCCCGGCACGCTCAGCATATCCGTCAGGGTCTGCCCGATCCGGTGCGCAGCACTCATTTGTCTTCAGTCCGGGCGAGGATCGTCAGTCCGATGGAGCCCGCCTGCGCGTCCTCGTCCCGCATCGACATCGAGATCATTCCGCCGCGGCCCCAAAGCTCGGACAGGTGGTCGTACCAGCGAGAGAACGGGTGGCCGCTTTGTCCTGTGGCAATGATAAACTGGCTGCGATCAAGATCCGCAAAGTCCAGAACCATGCGCAGGCCCGCTGCGTGCACATTCTGGAAGGGTTGGTCGCCGCGTCCCGGCGTCATCCCGCGCAGCAGGGTATAGTTGCCCCCTGCGGTTTCCTGCTCGATATTGAACAGAATGCCCAGAGGTTCGAGATAGCCAAATGGCATGTGGCGGTGGACAGCCACATGTTCTTCGCCCCAGCGCCATGCCTCGACGCTGTCGCCGTGGTAACGCTGCAGGCGCACCAAAGCGTCATTCAACGCGAAAGAGGCGATTTCGGCGCAGGTTTCCTTTTCGGGTGTCTTGTCCACATCGCACCACACGGCGGCGCCATCGATGTCGCGATAGACGCGCTCGACAAACAGGGGGCGCGGGCCTTCGAACTTGTCGAATAGCGGGCCAAGCTCGTCGGCTGCCAACCTGCGCGTGAGCGCTCGCATCCATTCCTGAAAGATCAGTGGTTCGGGCCCGTGCTGGTCCATGGATCCGTTCCACTCGGCCAGGATCTCCAGCGTGCGGCGGCGGATGGGGTCAGCTTCTGCTGGCGTCCCCTCGCGCCACCAAAGATCCCTTGCAATCAGCGGGAGGATGGAGCGCGCCATCTCGGACACAGTGTCATTCTGCAGGGCCACGAAACCATCGCGAGAGTGGAATGCCCGGGCGGTCAGTTCCTTTTCCAGCCGCTGGATGCGGTAGGGGTGCGCCCAGTCAAACGAGATATGTTTGGGATAGGGCGCGTCCGTGGTCCTGTTGTTCGCGTTTGCCACGGCTCCGCCGGCTGGACGCAGGATGCGCGGATTGTCTTCTGCCGGCCAGAATCCCAGCCAGTCATTTGACGCAAGCGAGCCCGACGAGGGCACTCGACCCTGGCTAAGGCTTTCTGGCGAGCGTCTCGGGACCCGGCCCGCGACAATCATGCCAACCCCGTTGGAATCCGCCAGAATTACGTTTTGCGCCGGTGCGACGGCCTGCGAGGCTGCAGCAATGCCCTCCTCAACAGAGCCTGCGAACATCAGATCCATCACGGCTGTCATGGATGGATCGTCATCCGTCAGCGCAGTCCATCTCAGCGCGGTCACATGACCGTCGGGCGTGATCTGGCCAGCCTCGAACTGGTTGCCCGTCAACACGGGGCCATGGCGCGTCGAGCGGACAATACCTGTGATTGGCAGCTGATCGCTCACCTCGATACGAAACGGTCGCATGGCGAACTTGGCCCATTTGCCATCTGCCAGAAGGTATTCGTCCGGGTTGTCCGGATTGACCCGTTCGACATAGAGGTCCTGGTCGTCGACATTCGCTGTGGTCAGGCCCCAGCCAAGCTCGCCATTGTGGCCGATCAACACGGCTGGCGTACCGGGCAGGGCGCCGCCGATCACGTTCAGCCCCGGTGCACGCATTCCCAGAAGGTGCCAGACCCCCGGCGCTGACAGCCAGAGATGCGGATCGTTTGCCAGCAGCGGCTTGCCTGACGAGGTGCGCGTGCCATCCACGGCCCAGGCATTCGAGGCTCCTGCCAGTTCCGGTGGCAGACCTATGCCAAAGGCCGCCAGCATCGGATCCGAAGGTGTGCGGGGCGCATGTACCCTGTCCGCACCCGGCAGCATTACTGTAGGCCTGCGCGGTGCATTCTGGGCGCCGACGGGGTAATCCGGCAGAATATCGGCCAGCCGCGGCGGTGGTAACATCAGCGCGGCCTGCGCCCGGCGCACCTCGGCCGCGGCAGAGTTGGACAACCGCAGCGCCATCAGCTTCAGGATCGCGATGCTGTCCGCGGGCGTCCATGGCGAAAGCTGCGTTGGAAATGCAAAGAACTCCGGCGCACCCCTGCCCAGGGCCTTGGCATTGATATGGCGTATCCATGCGTTGACACCCTCGGAATAGGCCTCCAGCGCCGTCAGTGTCTCTGGACTTTGTGCACTGACCGACCGTGTCGCGTGGCCATAGAGATCCAGGGTCTTGACCAGTCGGTCCAACTCGATCGTGCGCGCGCCCAGAAGGGCAGACATCCGGCCCTGTGCTGCACGCCGGTTCAGTTCCATCTGCCAGATCCGGTCCTGGGCGTGGATCAGACCCATGGCAAAGAACGCGTCATGCCCGGTCTGCGCCCGGATATGCGGCACAGCGTTGGCGTCCCGAATGATCGTAACGGGCGCGTCCAGTCCGGTGACCCGTACCTTGTCGTCATAGTCCGGCAGCGAACGCGTGATCAGGTACCAGCCAAGCCCCGCTCCGGTCGCGGCGACGACCAGCACGAACACGAACATTCTCAGCAGCCATTTCAGAACACTGTTCATGTCTGGACCGGGGATCCTTGTTGCAGGGTTGGGATCTTGCGCTTCCATACGCGGCCTTGACCGCTGCGCCCTCTTGGCAGAATGAAGGCCCAAGGACAACCACTGGACAGTTAATGGGAGGCACAGCGAATGGCAAAGGTTGCATTTCTGGGACTTGGGGTAATGGGCTATCCGATGGCGGGGCACCTTGCGGCGAAGGGGCATGAGGTCACGGTCTACAACCGCACAGCGGCCAAGGCCGAGAAGTGGGTTGCAGAGCATGGCGGAGCCATGGGGACCACACCAGCCGAAGCCGTCGCGGGCGCAGAGGCCGTGATGATGTGCCTTGGCAATGACGATGACGTCCGGTCAGTCGTCTATGGTGATGCGGGCGTGCTGGCGGGCATGGGCAAGGGCACTCTGCTGGTGGACCACACGACGGCATCGGCGGCTCTGGCGCGGGAACTGGAGGCGGAGGCCGGGAAGAAGGACATCGCTTTTGTCGATGGACCGGTGTCGGGCGGACAGGCGGGCGCTGAAAACGGCCAGCTAGCGATCATGTGCGGTGGTCCCGAGGCCGCCTATGCCCGTGCCGAACCGGTGATGGATGCTTACGCCAAGTCGATGAAACGTCTGGGCGACACGGGCGCGGGCCAGCTGACCAAGATGGTGAACCAGATCTGCATAGCCGGGCTGGTGCAGGGCCTGTCGGAGGGGCTCAACTTCGCGCAGGCTGCGGGGCTGGACGTCGAGGAAGTCGTGGCAGCGATCTCGGGCGGGGCCGCCGGGTCGTGGCAGATGGTGAACCGGCACAAGACCATGAACGCGGACGAATACGAGCACGGGTTCGCCGTGGACTGGATGCGCAAGGATCTGGGGAGCGTGCTGGACGAGGCCAAGTCGAACGGCGCCCGCCTGCCGGTGACCGCGCTGGTGGACCAGTTTTACGGCGAGGTGCAGGACATGGGCGGCAACCGATGGGACACGTCCAGCCTGATGCGCCGGTTGAAACGCTAGGCATCAAGCTGCACAAGTAGGTCCCGGCCAGCGCGCCGGGGCCACCAGATTTTTTAGATACCCGGTTTTGATGGAATGATGATGTCTCGCATTGCCTACGCCGTTCTGGCGCTTGTGATCTTCAGCGGCCTGTTCACGCATCAGCACGCGTTGGCCTATGACCAAAGGACCGCTGCCGAACTTCGTGCCGAGGGTACGCAGCTCTACCAGGCTGGCCAATACGAACAGGCGGCCCGTGTCTTTCGCAACCTGGTCACGGCCGTTGAAGCAACTCATGGTCAGAAAAGTCCAGAGTATGCAGTCGCGCTGAACGATCTTGGGTTTTTGCTGCACTTAGCTGGTCGCTACGAACAGGCCGAGCCGCTGTTCCGCGAGGCAATCAAGATCGACAAGGCCACGATTGGGGAGGGGCATCCGGAGTATGCCACCGG
>JBGCFK010000383.1:0-9613 GCA_045106875.1 Paracoccaceae bacterium
CTGTTGCGCGGCGAAGGTATGTTTGACCCTGGCAAGATCGTGATACTGCCGCGCTATGTGACGGCGCTGGAACGCGTGGCGGATGCCTTGAATGACGAGCCCGGTGACGTGTTGGTCGAAGGGCACACCGATTCATCCGGCCTTGGGCCACGCCTGCGGGCCAAGTTTGGCGATAATGTTGGTCTTTCCGAAGCCCGCGCTCTTGCGGTCAAATCCCTGATGGAGCCTTGGCTGGTCGCGCCCGAGCGCATGACCATCTCCGGCTTTGGCGAAACTCGCCCCATCGCGGATAACGCGACAGCTGAAGGCAAGGCGCGCAACCGACGGGTTGAGGTCGTGCTGATCCGGCCCGACGGGGAAGATGCGCTTGGATCCCTGACCGAAGGAGGCGTTCAATGAGGCTGATCTGGCGCTTCCTGGGCAACTGGCTTGTCTCGACCTTCCTCGCAGTCCTGATCGTGTCACTCATTGTGTTCTTCGTTGGGGATCTGCTCGCCCTTGGCGATTGGCGCCCATTGGAGAGCCTGACAATCCGGATCATCATTGTGGTGGTTCTGGCGGTGCTGTGGCTGCTGGCGCTGGGTTTATGGCTTTGGCGTCGGCACAGGCGGAACAAAGACACGGTTGAAGAGATCGTCGAGGCGGCACCTGATCCTACAGCAGAAGCGCTGTCTGCAGAAGAAGGCGAGGTCCAGTCCAAGTTTTCTTCAGCCCTGCGAGATCTGGCGAAGCTGCGGTTCAAGTCCCGTTTTGGCGGTACCCGTTATCTATACGAGCTACCCTGGTACATCTTCATCGGCCCGCCTGGTGCAGGCAAGACGACGGCGTTGGAGAAATGTGGGCTGGAGTTTCCTCTGCGCCGAAGTGCGGAGCGCGTTGCGATCCGTGACACTCGGAATATCGAATGGATCTTCACCAACGAAGCGGTCTTTATCGACACGGCAGGGCGGTACACGACGCAGGACTCCAATACTACGATCGACAAGGGCGCCTGGGACAAGCTGCTGGACCTTATTGTCCGGCGCCGGCCCGGGGAGCCCGTCAACGGGATCTTCGTGGCGATCTCCATATCGGAACTGGCCACAGCCGATACCGAAACCATCGATGCACATGCCGAGGCGGTGCGCGACCGCCTGGCCGAGATCTGCGAGAAGATGCGTGCACGAGTGCCGGTCTACCTGATGTTCACCAAGGTGGACCTGCTGGTTGGTTTCAACGAGTTCTTCCAGAGCCTGCGGCGCGAGGAACGTGAACAGGTTTGGGGTGTCACCTATCCACTGAAAGGCGGAATGGCCTCGCGCGATCGCATTGCACGGGATCTTGGCAGCTTCTCCGAGGATTTCGATCTGCTGGTTGGCCGTCTGGGTGAAATGCAGTTCCCCTTGCTGCAGGAGGAGCCTGATATTGACACAAGGGCCAAGATCTTCGGGTTCGCCTCGCAGTTCTCATCTCTGCGGCCAGTGATCGACCGATTCCTGCAACAGACATTCCGCCCGGACAAATGGACCGAGGCGATTTTGCTCCGTGGATTCTACTTCACCTCTGCGACACAGGTTGGACAGCCCGTCGACAGGCTGATCTCGACGATGGCACGGGAATTTGGTCTGGCAGAACGTGTCATCAATCCGTTGGTTGGCGATTCTACACGCAGCTACTTTCTGGGTGGGCTGCTCCGCAATGTGATCTTCCCCGAGGCTGGTCTTGTAGCCACCGCTAAGAAGGCGCGCAGGGCCCTCCTTGCCATGCGATATGGCGTAGCCGCAGTCTGCGTTGTTGTGCCTGTACTGTTTGGGCTGGGCTGGTGGACAGTCGAACAGCATATGAAGTCCGAGACCGAGAGCCTGACCGGCGTACTGGCCGAGTACGAAGCGGATGTCGCGGCGCTTGACCTGACCCCGGTGGCTGACAGCGACTTCCGTGCCACAACGCGGCCCTTGAACCGTTTGCGTGATGAGTTCGCGCGGTTGGAGTCGGACGAAGCCGATGAGCCGTTTTACGGCCTAGCCATTGCAGATATGGACGATCTGAGGCGACAGGCCGAGCTTGCCTATCATCAAGGGCTTGAGGATCTGCTGCGTCCGCGCCTGCTCTACAGGCTTGAGAACGCGCTTGGCGACAACCAGCACCGCCCCGGGCATCTCTACGATGTCCTGAAGGCATACCTGATGGTTGGTGGGCGCGGCCCGATGGACGAAACTTACATCCAGAGCTTTATGGCTGTGGATTGGGAGGAGCCATATCCTGCCAACCTGAATGCGGACCTTCGGGCTGATCTTGACAGTCATCTTGACGTGCTGCTGACCCTCGACCCGCCGCCAGATCTGAAATTGAACGAAGAGGCCATATCCGTTGCTCGGACGATTGCCGGAAAGATCAGCCTGGCCGAACGGGCTTATCGTATTCTCAAGACGCATCCGGATGTGGTCTCGCTGAGACCCTGGCAACTTACGGATGCAGCTGATGAGGCCGCGCGCCAAACATTTATCCGTGCTTCTGGTGTGGATCTGGATGCGCCCATCGATGGGTTGTTCACGTATCGTGGCTTCTGGTCCCGCTTTGTGCCGAATGCGGACACGATCGTTGAAGCTGCGCTGGAAGAGAAGTGGGTGCTCGAACCGTCGCCGGGTGACGGCGTGCCAGATAGCCAGGAAATTACGGCAACCCGGCAAGAGATCCGAGACCTCTACTATGACGAATATATCGAGGTTTGGTCCGGGCTTCTTGCTGACCTTCGGATCGTACCATTCCGTGACGCCGCGCAGGCATCCGAGGTGTTGAACCTCCTGTCTTCACGGCGTTCACCGCTCAAGAGAGTGTTGCAGGCCGTTGTCTACAATACCCAGTTGGCCGAGCAACCCGCGGAAGACAGCGAGATCGCAAACGAAGCGGGGCAGATTGCGTTCCACCGTTTCTCCAGCCGTTTCCGTACTGCAGCGCGGCTTTTGGAAGCTGGAGCTCGCCAGCAGAAGCAGGAAGGCGTCGTCGAGGGCCAACCGGTTCAGGACGAGTTTGACGATTTGCGCCAGTTCGTCGGAGGAGACGGGCGCGAAGGTGATTTCGCGCAGGTCATGGATCAGCTGGAACGCCTGTATACGACTGTAGATGACATGGCGAAATCGCGTGGCAGTGATATTTCGGTTCTGTCCGAAACCGAATCCGCCGTGCGACTGGGGCGGCTGGCCACGCGCGCACCGCGAAATCTGCGCGAAATGCTGGATCAGATGTTGACGCAGGCCGACGCCGCGACTGTGGGCGGCATAAAGGCCAAGCTGAACGAAATCTGGCGCTCGACCATAGCACCTGTTTGCCGCGAACGAATCCATGGGCGCTACCCGTTCGGCTCGGGTCCTGAGGTGCCGTTCGATGATTTGACCGCCGTTTTGGGACCTGACGGCCTCATTGATGATTTCTACCAGAAACGCCTCGCCTCGATGGTCGATGACACCGTTTCGCCCTGGCGTTGGAAGGGTAGCATCGGGGCATCGCTTGGTATTCCGAACAGCGAACTTGAGTTCTTTGAAAAGGCAAGCCAGCTCCGTGAAGCGTTCTTCCCCGGGGGTAGGCCGCGGCCCGCCATGGCGTTTGATTTGTCAGTGTATGGCTGGGATCCCGAAGTGACCGTTGCGCGTTTTGCGTTGGGTGGGATCGAAGCACCCTTCCTGCGGGATGAGGAAGCTGGGGCAAAGAGCTATCAGATGGAATGGCCCGGGGTGCAACCGGGAGCCGGAGCAGAGGTTGGCGTGGCCCTGCAGACGACATCCCTGCAGTTCGAGGGACTTGCCGTGCCAGGGCAGGAGCAGCGGTTGGGCGAGCCTGGGCCGTGGGGGCTCTTCAAGCTGATTGGCAAATCCTATTTCGACACCCGTCGCGCGCCTGACATCGTGCGCGTGCTGGTAGATGTCGAGGGCGGCAAACTGTTCCTCCAGATGAAGATGCGCAGCGCCAACAACCCGCTGCGTCTGCGAAAAGCCGTTCGCAGCTTCCGCTGCCCGCCGGGGTTCTGAAGATGTTACCGGTTGGGATCAGGATTGGCTGGACGGGCAAGCTACCGTGCCGTGGGGATTTCGTGACGGGTGGGGCGCGTTTGCCTGTCTTCAGCTGGTTTGACGCTTGGGCGGCAGAAGGCATGGTTGCAGTGCGCGATGCGGGTGGCCCGGCTGCCGATGCGTTTCTGACTTCCGACCTGCTGCGGGTGGTTGCGGCGGCAGGAACATTGGGACCTGCCCCGGTGCTTGCCGTGATTGGCCCTGGTATGGACCGTGCTGCCCGCCTCTACCCGTTCATGATTGCTGCTGAGTTATCGGACAATGTTCACCCCGGAGAAACCATTCAGACTGCCTCAACCTGGTTTGAAGAGGCAGAAGAAGTTTTCCTGAATGCACTCGCACCGGATTTTGAACCGGACATGCTATCAGGATTGATCGCCGGACTGCCCGAACTGTCCCTGCCGTCCGGACCCGGAACAGGCATGGCCTACGGGCCGCTCGGAGCAACACCGGTCGTGTCTACGGCGCCGCCGCGGCTAACGATGCTATTCGGCGGCGCAACCAAAGAGCAGCTTGGGCCCGGCTTTGCCGCCAGTCGCTTTAGCAGACCCTAGGCCCGGCATGCAAAGGACAGCCACTCCCCGGTTTCTTGCGGTCTCCAGCAGTGTCAGCCACGAGGGTTGCGTGCGGGAACTGAACGAAGACAACTATCTTGCGGATGACCGCCGTGGTCTCTGGGTCGTTGCGGATGGCATGGGGGGCTACGAGCGCGGCGACTATGCGGCTGCCAAAGTGGTTGAACTGCTTGGTGGAGTGCGCACCATCTGGCCGACGCCAAAATCCTTGGCTCTGGATATTCTTAGCCGTCTAGAGGACGCCCATGTCGACTTGTTGGCCGAAGGAGAACGCGCCCGGGGAGGTGTCGTTGGAAGCACTGTTGTGTGCCTCGCAATGTACGCTGACCATGTTTTGGCGATCTGGTGTGGAGACAGCCGGATCTATCGCCTTCGCCGCGGCGATGGGCTGCGCAGGATCACCCGGGATCATACGATTGTTCAGGAATTGGTAGACGCTGGCCGTCTGGCAGCTGAAGAAGCTGAAAGTCATCCAGAGTCGCATGTCTTGACCCGAGGGCTGGGCGTAGAGGGTGCCTTCGACCCGGATTTTCAGCAACTGGAATTGCGACGTGGTGATCGTTTCATTCTGTGCTCGGATGGTCTGCCACGCGTTGTGGGCGAATCCTACATTGCCGCTATCGCGGAGCGTTCGACCAACCCGGCGCTTTGCACGGCGAGTCTGCTGGAGCGCGCGTTACAGGAAGGTGCACCTGACAACGTGACGGTTACAACAGTGGATATTGATCACGCTAGACAATTCTAGGACTGAGCAGATCTTACCCAGATGTTTGGGTCATCTCCAAAGGCGCTGTCGGCATGCTGGCAGGGAAACGCAGAATTTCCTCGGGATCATCACCTTCACAGAAGATATGCTCTACCGCGTCCCGTCCGAAGAAGGCACGGCGCTGCACTTCATCCATGGTCGGAACCACCGCGCGCAAGGCGAGTGGGTCATAGTAGCGGAAAAAAACAACTTCTCCGTCTGGCAGCTCGGCAAGGGACAAGGTTCTGAGATGTTTGCGTAAATCCAGCATCCCCAGCGGCGAACGCAGGTAGATAGCCCAGCCTTTCATCCAGCCGCCTTCAAGGAGATGTTCGAGCATGCCGGTGTCTTCGTTGAGAGAGACCAAATGCGGGGCAACCTCGCGAACTTCTGGCTCCAGCTGCCCGACAAACAGGCATTCGTGCCGCGCGCCCATTTCCAGCAATCGCTGCGGCAGACCTTCGGTTTGCGCCCCATCCACGATGGCATATGCCATGAGATCGGGATCATCGAACAGCAGCTGCTCCAATGCCGCGCGCGGCGGGGTCGTTGTCTCAGGCATTGCAGATCGCGCAGAACGGTTTGCGGTTCTTGGCCGCATCCAGCAGCGCAGATGCCACCGAACTTAGCCGTGGATCGACTTTGCCGCCTGTCTGTTCCTTCGCTTCATCCGGGATTTTTGCGGCGGCAGGAGCCGTCCCCGGCCCGGATAGCGCAGAACCTCCACTGTTGATGTTGACGATGGGACCCTGAATGTGGACCCCTGACGGATTGACAGTAATGAAGGATCCGCCTGATTTGATTGTCACCCCCGACGGAGCCTCGATAACCGCGTTGCTACCGGCTTTGACGTGGAAGCTCGCTCCAGCCGTAAAAACCGTGTCGCTGCCGGTCTTGATCAGGAAGTTCGTGCCAATATCCAGATGTTGGTTGTCCTTGTGGGTAACATAGACATCATGATCCACAGTCTCGTGACGCTCGGCCTTGATTTCACGGCGTTCTTCGTTCTCGATGATTTCGTGCTCATCGTTCATTACAATGCGCTTAGAATCGTTCAGCACACGGGTTTCCATGTTTTTCTGCGAACGAATAAAGATTTCTTCTTCACCGGCTGTGTCATCAAAACGGATCTCGTGGAAACCAGCGCCCTTGACGGTGTTGGTCCGTATCGACGTGATGTTGCGGTTGTCTGGTGGCTCGTAGGGGTTCTTCTGGATGCCGTTGTAAACGCGGCCAGTGATGATCGGGCGGTCGGGGTCTCCCTCTTCAAACTCGACAATTACTTCCTGGCCAATGCGTGGGATGAACATGCCGCCCCAGGTGTTACCTGCCCAGATCTGGCTGACGCGAACTGGCAATGACGGCGACCCCTCGCGTTCCCACCGGAAGCGTACGTAGACACGGCCATGCTCGTCTGGGTCGATTTCTTCGCCTTCTTTGCCAACGACCACTGCAGTCTGGGGGCCAGGTATGATGGGCTTGCGCGATATTCGCGCGGGTCGGAAAGCTTCTGATGTCTTCAGCGCAGTAAAGGTACAGCGAAACGTTTCCTCCTCCTCACCACCGGTTTCGTAGTCGTCAGCGATCACATCAAAATGTGCTCCGGTGACGAGATATTCGACGTTGAAGCCAGGTACCGGGTGGTTGATCAGAGTGTAGTTCCGTCCGGTTTTCACGCCGCGCAGGTTCGATTCTGCCTGCACGGTGTCGTAGCGGGTCTGAAGCTCCTCGATCCTTGTTTTGGCGTATACCCGGCCATAGTCTTTCTCGTGATAGACGCCAGGATAGGAATAGACTTCGAGGTCCGCCTTGCCATGTTGTCGGTTGATCGAGCTGTCGGACATCAGATCGACAGCCGGCTTCTTGAAATCGTAGTCCTGTAAGGCGACCCGCGTCGCTTCGACCTGTTTGCGTGGCCGCCAGCCGAAAACTCCCTCACGCCTGCGCTTGGAATAATCGTCGCGTGCAAAATACTCGTATTCTTCATAGCCGGGTTCAGGCGAGTGCTCGGACTGGTTGTCCGTTATGATCATCTCGTGCTTGCCGTCCGAATGCAGGAAGAAATAATAGAGGCCTTCACGCTCGAACAGGCGGGATATGAAATTGAAGTCAGACTCGCAGTACTGCACGCAATATTCGTAGGTGGGGTAGTTCCGGGTCAGTTTGAGCTGGAATTCCGAGAAGCCATTGTCCTCGAAAACCTTCCGCACGATCTCTTCGACTGTCTGTTCGTGAAAAATCCGGCAATCCTCGGTGCGGCTCAGGAACCACAACCATGGGTTTGCTGTGGCCGTGTAGATGTAACGTCGTCCACGGGAGCCCGCGAACCCGAATTTGGTGACGTAGCCGTTGAAGTGCCGGACTTTGCCGTCTTGATGGTCAAGTTCGACGTTGACCTGGTGTCCGAGAATCTTGTCGAAGTCGATGTTCGGGTCATCCGAGTAGAACTCAAGCTGCATCTCGAACAATCGCCCTAGGGCTTCGTGCATCTGCAGTGACTTGAACACCAACAAATCGGTGCCAAGCGGCGTTTTAAGGCGAATCTGACGGTTGGCTTGCGTTACCATGGGATCCGAAATCTGTTCACGACATTCTATCGAAGCGAGAAAAGCGTATCATGAAGCGCGGCGGCGAGACCAGTAGCATGTTACTGCAAACATGCCTAAACGGTCTTTTGGTCGGTAATACCGGGAATAATTGCGAATTTAGGGGCATGGATGAATTGGCCAGATACGTGGACGAGTGATGACGGGCTGGCGTTTACCCGCATTGAAACAGGCTGGAAGGTTGTCATCGTGAGAGATCTGCCTCAGCGGCTTGGAGAGCCATGTTCTGTCGATCTGCCGCGTGAGGGCAGCCATATCGTTGCTGGTGATACCTTGCTGGCGATTGAATTGTCCAAGGCGCGCGTTGAATTCGCGGCACCAGCGGCTTTGGTGGTGTGTGAGTCCCGCAACCGTTCCGGGTCTTCGGGTGCAACAATGCCATCTGAAATCGCATGGTCGCTGGTAATCGTGCCCGAGAATACCTAATCTGTCGTAATTGATTCTTTACGAAGAAACTCGAGAGTGAGGAGTTGTCTAGATGAAGTTTCTGACCAACAACGGTCTTAAGCGCGCTTTGATCTGCTCGATGGCAGGTTTTGCGCTGTTTGCGCCGCTTTCTGCGCATGCGCAGGCTGTTTCTGCGGACGATATCGCGGCTGCGCTTGAGCGCCAGCGGGCAGCACTGCTTGACGGTTCGCGTGGTTCCGCTGCATGCGTAAGCGGGGACTGCCGTGGCATCCAGTTGTATGATCCTAGCTCTACAACCATAGCCGAGCCGAAGAAGGTGATCACTGCGGCGCCGAGCTCAAGCTCGGCAAATGCAGGCACCAAAGTCGTCAGTCAGCCCAGCAAGAAGACAACGGCGAAGGCATCGAGCGGCTACAAATCCAACACAGCGCGGGCAGTCCCCGTCGCTTTGCCCAACCTTCCCAAGGGTGAGCGTCTGGACCTTGTAATCCTGTTCGAGTTCGACAGCGCGTTCATTCGGCCCGCAAGCCGCTCTCAGCTTCAGGCTTTGTGCGATGCCATTGGCAAAATGCGGGCGGCGGACAAGTTCGCAATCATTGGTCATACGGACGCCAGCGGTGACGCGCGATACAACTTCAATCTGAGCAAAAGGCGCGCCAAGGAAGTCCGTCGTCATTTGATCTCGGAATGTGGTGTCTCAGGTGATCGGCTGGAGGCATTTGGGTTTGGCGAAGAACGCTTGCTGAACGGGATTGCTGGACGTTCCGAAAAGCAGCGTCGCGTCGAAATTCAACTTAACCTCTCTTCCTAAGAGAGGTCGCGCCGGTCGAGCGTTTGAGAGCGCGTTCGGCTGGCCGCTTCCCCGGGGGGGTGGTCTATGACTGTTTTGCTTAGGTTGAGCATTGTTCTGTGTTTTTGTGTCCTCACGCAGGGACAGGATGCTGTTGCTCAAACCGCTGCTGGTGTCGAACAGACAATCTCGAACACCGGGTCGCGTGTGCTGGAGCGCGCATTGCCAACCGCCCCCAACCAAGAGCTCGCTCCGTTGGGGGACCGCACGGGTCCAAGCCCACAGCAACCCCTCTCGCCCGAACAGGCTGCTCTCAGCGTGCAACTCACGAATGTCGTGGTACAGGGCAACACAGTTTTCGACGATGATGAATTTGATGGGCTTTGGCGCGAACTCGTTGGTAGCGAGGTCACCATTGGCCAGTTGTCCAACGTTGCTGATGA
>JBGCFK010000384.1:0-4345 GCA_045106875.1 Paracoccaceae bacterium
GCTTTATCCTGATCGAGAACATCGTGGCGCCCCCCAACGAGCAAGGCAATGCCAATTCTGTGGGTCGGCAGCCAGCCACCAAAGCAGTGCAGATCATTCGGGCTGCCATGAACAAGATCGATCAGGAAGACGATTGGTATGCCCTTGGCCGACTTGGCTCACAGATCCGCGCAATGCATCCCGATTTTGTTCCGCGATCTTATGGTGCGACCAAGCTCAGTGACCTCATCAAGACACTCCACGGGCAAGGCTTTGAGACCCGAAAACAGGAGAACCACCTGCAGTTGCGGTGGGTGCCCAGGAAAAATGGAAAATAGCAGTTGAAACACCAGCCTTTATGGCATTTTCGGCAGTTTTTGCGGGACTTTTCGGGCTTTCGCGGATAAAAATGCAGACCAAATAAAGAAGGGCTGACAATGGCCGACGACGAGCAGCAAGAACCCGAATATGGCGCGGATAGCATCAAGGTCCTCAAGGGCCTCGAAGCGGTGCGCAAGCGCCCTGGAATGTACATTGGTGACACCGATGACGGGTCGGGTCTGCACCATATGGTGTACGAAGTTGTGGACAATGCCATCGACGAGGCCCTGGCTGGTCATGCCGATCTGGTGAAGGTCACGCTGCACGCGGATGGTTCGGTGTCCGTATCGGATAACGGTCGTGGGATTCCGACGGATATTCACGCGGAAGAAGGCATCTCCGCCGCCGAGGTCATTATGACCCAACTGCATGCAGGCGGGAAGTTCGACCAGAACTCCTACAAGGTTTCTGGCGGTCTGCACGGCGTCGGCGTGTCTGTTGTGAACGCTCTGTCCGACTGGCTGGAACTGACGATCTGGCGCAACGGCAAGGAGCACAAGGCCCGCTTCGAGCATGGCGACACTGTCGAGCCGTTGACAATTCTTGGTGACGCGAACGGTCAAAAGGGGACGATGGTCAAGTTCCACGCCTCGGACGCGACGTTCACCAATATCGAATACAAGTTTGCGACGCTGGAACACCGCCTGCGCGAACTGGCTTTCCTGAATTCTGGTGTACGGATCATGCTGCGCGATCAGCGCTCGTCCGAGGTCCGTGAGCAGGAACTTTACTACGAAGGCGGCGTTGAAGCGTTTGTCCGATATCTGGATCGTTCGAAACAACCGCTGATCATCAATCCAATCGGTGTTCTGGGTGAAAAGGACGGTATCACCGTCGAGGTCGCCATGTGGTGGAACGATGGCTACCACGAGAACGTATTGGCCTTTACCAACAACATCCCGCAACGGGATGGCGGCACGCATCTGGCGGGTTTCCGTGGTGCGCTGACACGGACCATCAACGCCTATGCAGCGTCGTCTGGGATCGCAAAGAAGGAGAAGGTGAACCTCTCTGGCGACGATGCGCGCGAGGGCCTGACCTGCGTCTTGTCGGTCAAGGTTCCTGATCCGAAGTTCTCTTCCCAGACCAAAGACAAGCTGGTCTCGTCCGAGGTCCGTCCCGCTGTCGAGAGTCTGATGAACGAGAAGCTGGCCGAATGGTTCGAGGAGAACCCGGTCGAGGCCCGCAATGTTGTCTCCAAGATCGTTGAGGCTGCGCTGGCACGGGAAGCTGCGCGGAAGGCACGCGAGTTGACCCGACGTAAATCGGTCATGGATGTGGCCTCGCTGCCCGGCAAGCTGGCTGATTGCCAAGAGAAAGATCCCTCGAAATCCGAGCTGTTCCTTGTCGAGGGCGACTCGGCGGGCGGTTCTGCAAAGCAAGGACGCTCGCGGCACAATCAGGCGGTACTGCCTCTGCGCGGCAAGATCCTCAACGTCGAACGTGCGCGTTTTGACAGGATGTTGGGCAGCCAGGAAATCGGAACTCTGATCACCGCGCTTGGTACTGGAATTGGCCGGGATGAGTTTGACATCGGCAAGCTGCGCTACCACAAGATCATCCTCATGACCGATGCGGATGTGGATGGTGCGCATATCCGGACGCTGTTGCTGACCTTCTTCTACCGTCAGATGCCTGAGCTGATCGAAGGTGGCTACCTCTTCATCGCACAGCCCCCACTTTACAAGGTCACACGTGGCAAGTCAGAAGTTTACCTGAAAGATCAGGCGGCATTGGACGATTATCTGGTCGGCCAGGGAACACAGGATACTGTGCTGAAACTGGGTTCAGGTGCCGAGATTGCCGGATCGGATCTGATCCGGGTTGTCGAAGAAGCGCGGTCAGCCCGGTCTGTGCTGAATGCTTTCCCAACCACCTATCCTCGGTTCGTACTTGAGCAGATGGCAATTGAGGGCGCGCTGGCTCTCCATCCCTCCGAAGACGCCGTGACGGCTGTTGCTGCGCGATTGGACACACTTGCGCCAGAGACCGAGCGCGGCTGGACCGGTGACGTCACAGCCGACGGCGGAGTGCGTCTGACCCGCATTGTTCGGGGGGTAGCCGAGGTCCGCTCGGTGGATGGTATGGCGTTGCGTTCGGCCGAAGCGCGCAAGCTGGCGACGCTTTCGGAAGGGCTTGCCGAGACTTATGGCCAGCCGGCAACGCTTGTCCGCAAGGACAAGGAGATCGCAATCCATGCGCCCTCGGGCCTTCTTGATGTGATCATGGAGGAAGGCGAAAAGGGTATCGCCCTGCAACGCTACAAGGGGCTCGGCGAGATGAATGCCGAGCAGTTGTGGGAAACCACGCTGGATCCCGAAGCCCGCACATTGCTTCAGGTGCGGATCGACCAGATGACAGGTGCAGACGAGATCTTCACCAAGCTGATGGGCGATGTGGTGGAGCCTCGGCGCGAGTTCATTCAACAGAATGCCCTGTCGGTCGAGAATCTGGACTTCTGATTTTCGGAGGTGATCTGCGGTTGTCAGGCTGTGTCGCGTTTTGCGGCACGTATCATCCGGTCGAGCGCGTCCAGAAACCGCGATCTGTCAGATTTGGAGAACATCTTCCCGCCGCCACCCTGATTTAACGGATTTGCTGCGCGCAGGTCCGTCATCAGATCCCGCATGGCAAGCGCATTTCCGATGTTCGCTTGGGTGAACGCCTCGCCATTGTGCTTTAGCGCACGGCCTCCTGCCTCGATACACTTCGCCGCCAGCGGAATGTCCCCGGTCACACATATATCGCCCGGCACGATCCGGTCCGCGATCCACATATCCGCAACATCAGGCCCATCGGATACGATCACGGTCTCGACCAGTGGATGGGGGTCCGGCCGAATGCCACCATTGGAAACCACGAAAACTTGGCAGGCGTGCCGGTCTGCCACTTGCATGGCCTCCTTGCGAACCGGGCACGCGTCAGCGTCAATGAAGATCCGTGTCATCACGCTCTCTTGCGATGCAAGGCCCGCCAATGCAAGCTTGAGGAATGCGATTGATACTGCATATCTGCACTGTGCTCGCAGTCATACCAGCTTGGGCGGATCCGATTCCACTTGGTCGCTACGAGGTAAACGTTCATCTGGTGCTCCCGCATATCGATACCAAGGACTATGATTTCGTTACCGAAATTTGTCTTGGTAACGTTGTTGGACTGGCATCTTTGGGACCTCTCAGTCCCGGTCCGCTATCGCAATGCCCAAGGAAAAGTGAGACGCTGAACGGTGAGTGGATGATCCATGTGCGCTGCCCCGGAGGGAACGCTGCGGTCGCGACGGGAACCTACCGTTCCACGCCATCGGGATTTCGTGGGCGCGTCGAGATGAACATGGGCGGTAAGAACATGACCCTCGCCGAGGAACAACGCGGGCGTTACCTCGGTCCCTGCGAGTGAACCCGCAACTCAGAGCTCGAAAAACCCGTCCAGCAACGCCTTGGCCAACGCATGTTCACAGCTAGCGGCACCGAGCTTCCGGTGCGCGTTCTTCAGGTGAAATTTGACCGTACGCGGGCTGATATCCATACGCTCGGCGATGCGCGCAAGCTGGAGGCCAGAGCCCAGCCATTGCAGCACTTCGCGTTCACGTTGACCGAGGGGATTGCATCCCAACTTCCTCGCGGGCCAGGGCAAAGAGTCGTTGATGCACTGCAACGGCATAGAGGCGCAGAACCTCCGCATGCGCTTGATGCCAAAGGTCGAAACCCGGCAGCCGTTCAGGGGTCAGGTAGTTGACCGCGGCGGCAGGACTGTCCGGGTGCGCTCTGAATGGCACGAAGTTAGAGCCATGGATATCCCACTCGATCATCTCGGCGAACATCCGGGGAGTTGCGTCACCCTTGCCAGCGTTAAGTGAAATAGCCGGGATCAAAGCACATCTGCACCGGTGAGGTCGCGATTTTGGCGATCTTCAGGCCCGGATCGCTCGCCTGATACCCCTCGCGCCAATAGTGCTCCACCCAGTGCACCGGGATCGTCGAGCAGT
>JBGCFK010000385.1:0-3814 GCA_045106875.1 Paracoccaceae bacterium
GGGTCCGTCCTCCACGGTGTCCGCCTCTGCAACCGCCTCCACTGCGGGGGGCTTCCTCCCCCGGGCACTGGCGCGCAGGTGCGGTGGGCGCGCGACTGTGAGCGCCCTTGGCCCCGGCATCATCGAGACAACAATGCCTGCACATATCATCGCCCAGCGGGGCGATGCGGCGAAGGGCCGTGTGATCCAGCAACGCTTTGGCCAGCCCGAAGAAGTGGCACACCCGATCCGGTTCCTGCTGTCAGAAGGCGCCTCCTACATCACCGGTCAGACGCTGAACGTCGACGGCGGTACATCGCTGGACTGAGACACAGGCAGGCACGCGAGTTCGCGTGCAGTCGTGGGTGGCACTACGGTTTCCGTTGCGATCACTTTACCCAGTGCTGCAGGGAGTTGCACAGCGAGGGGCGTATGAAGCGACCAGAGCGCAAATCGCAGCCAACAAGGAAGCAAGTGGCTGCTCCTGTTCCGCAATCCAGAAAGAGGGTGTCACGGCGTGAGGCGCTGGTGCCCGTCGAATTTTTCGGTATCGGTGCGGCGGTTGTGGGTACGGGCAGCCAATTTTTCCTCTTGAATGTCATGGCGGGGATTGAAGGGGGCGGTCTCTTGAAGATCGGGAACTGGATCCCGCCCCCGTGAAACAGCGATAGTCGGTGCGCGCATTTCTGCTGGATGCGTGCTGTGTTTCTTGGCTAACCTCAGGTGAGCGTCAGCAAGGAACCGCAGATGAACATTCAAACCGCATTCGACCCGGTCGCAGAACTGAAATCCATGGTTGCGACGCCGTTCGAGACTGCGACAGCGATTCCCAAGTCGGCCTACACGTCTCAAGCGTTCCTTGACCGTGAAATCGAGCATGTCTTCCGCAAGGAATGGATGTGCGTCGGGCGCTCGGATCAGTTGTCCAAGCCCGGAGACTACCTGACTTACGAATTGGCCGGGCAACCGGTGCTGGTGGTGCGTGATCAGGATGGGCAGCTCCGTGCAATGTCCAATGTATGCCTTCACCGGATGTCGACGATCATGCATGGCTCGGGCAATTCCGCGACGCTGACCTGCCCTTATCACGGCTGGGTCTACTCGCTGAACGGCGCGCTCAGGGGCGCGCCGGGAATGGGCGAGAACACGGGCTTTGACCGGTCCAAGTATTGCCTGCCGCAAGTGCGCTGTACCGACTGGCTTGGCTGGATCATGATCTCGCTGAACCCGGATGCGCCCGATCCGTCCACGCACTACCGCGAAGTCATCGAGATGGTCGGCGAGTTTGACATGGGTGCCTACACCAACCTGTTCCAGGAAACTCATGTCTGGAACACGAACTGGAAGGTGCTGGCCGAGAATTTCATGGAAAGCTATCACCTGCCGGTTTGCCATTCGGGCACTGTCGGGGGCGTCAGCAAGCTGGAGGAAATGGACTGCCCGCCCGGGCTCGACACCTTCAACTACCACTACATCCTGAAGGATGCGTCGTTCAAACTGGCCGTCGCGCACCCGGACAACACGCGCCTGACCGGAGACTGGCGGCGTACGACCATTCTGATGGCAATATACCCCGGTCTGCTGATCACTCTGACGCCGGGATATTTCTGGTATCTCAGCCTGCACCCCAAGGGCGTGGACCATGTTCACATCACCTATGGCGGCGGGATGAGCCCTGATTTCATGAATGACCCCGAGTCCGAAGGCATGTTCAAGCAGGCCAAGGCCTTGCTGGATGATGTGCAGCTTGAGGACAAGAAGTGTACTGAACGGGTCTACCGCGGGCTCTGTTCAGACGCCGCGCAGCCCGGGCATCTGAGCCATCTGGAACGCCCGATCTACGATTTTGCCACCTATCTGGCGGGGCGGGTCGGATGAACCCGGACCATCTGCTGATTGCACCGATCGATGGTGCTCTGGGCGCACGTGTCACTGGCGTCGATCTTCGCTTGATACCCTCGCAGACACTGGTTGACCGGATCGAGTCCGCGCTGGAGCAATATGGTGTTCTGGTTTTCCCGGATCAGCATATCACGCCCACTCAGCAGGTTGCGTTCTCGCGGGCCTTTGCCGAGCTTGAGCAGACCGCCCGCATCGAGGCGCGGCTAAAGGGCGAGCCGGATATCTTCGTTGTCGGCAATACTGGAGACAAGGTGGTCTCATTTGCGCCTGCTGACGGCTCGGACGATCTGGAATGGCATGCGGACCATATGCACTTGCCGGTCTCGGCGCGTGCCTCGATGCTCTATGCGCTTGAAGTGCCACCTGCGGGCGGCGATACTCTGTTTGCTTGCATGTACGGAGGATTCCAGGCCTTGTCGCCCGATGAGCAGGCAGAGGCCAAGGGGCTGACAGCCTGTCATTCGGGCAGCGGCCTGCGCACTTTTCTGCGCGAGAAAGGCGAGGCTGGTACCGCCGAACAAGTCTATGCAGCCGATGCTGATCTTGTCATGCGAATACCCCTTGTGCGGCGCCATCCGAGGAGTGGGCGATCGGCGCTCTATTTCGGCTCAAAGGTCACGATCGGGATTGACGGCTGGGAGGCTGAACGCGCACGCGACTATCTGACTGCACTGGAAGCGAAGGCAACCGCCCCTGCCTTGCGTTATGCGCATAAATGGGCCGTCGGCGATGCTGTCCTCTGGGATAACCGCCGGGTCCTGCACGCAGGCACGCCGTTCGACACTGAGCGCCACCGTCGTTGTATGCACCGAACGACCTTTCGCGAGGATCAGCCGATTGCATGAACCGGGCTAGCGATGGCGCGAAAACTCTGCGATAGGCACCCATGATCTCGCTGGTTCACCGGACCCTGTTTGTCCATGTACCCAAGTGCGCCGGGCAGTCGGTCGAGCAGGCCTTTTGCGAGGATCTGGGCCTGCGCTGGGGCAAACATCGGCACCTGCTTGGCTGTATGCAAAGGCCCGGGACATGGTCCAAGGCATATCCCGGCAGGCTCGCGCACATCACTGCACATCAGTATACCGCGCTGGATTTTTGTCCCCAGGAGATGTTCGATAACTTCTACAAGTTCGCTGTCGTTCGGGATCCGGTGCAGCGGATTGTGTCGATGTGGCGCTATCTCGAAACCGAACTTGGGTTTGACGAGTTTGTGGCAGAGTTTGTGCCTGAGCAACTCGCGGCCGGGCATTTCTTCTATCAACCGCAGCATATCTACCTTTGCGCGCCCCAGACGCAGACTTTGCTGGTCGACCATCTCATTCCGTTCTCACGACTGGCGGAGGAATGGCCCGACGTGCAGCGCCGATCAGGAATTCGCGCTCCGTTGGGACATCGCAACAAATCTGACGGCAAAGCAGCGCGGCCGGAGGTCTCGGCCGAAACGTGTGCACGGATCGAAGAGATCTATGCCGACGACTATGCCTTGATCGACACATTCTAGGATCTGTTAGACTGAAACGCCCCGGGAGTTAACTGGTTGCTAACCACAACGCGGGAGGTTGCGGATATGAGCCGGTTTGCAAGCAAACGTTCGAGCCATTCCCGGCGTCGTCTTGGCACCTTGCCGGTGCTTACGCTCGACGAACCAAGCGCCTTGTCGACGGCTGGGTTGAGATCGAGATTTGGGGCGCTCCAACGACTCGCTGAACGGGAACCGCCCACTTTGAGA
The DNA here is from genome assembly GCA_045106875.1 of Paracoccaceae bacterium. Lineage (GTDB taxonomy): Bacteria > Pseudomonadota > Alphaproteobacteria > Rhodobacterales > Rhodobacteraceae > Thermohalobaculum. The sequence continues at coordinate 3,611 of JBGCFK010000385.1, forward strand.
ACCGTTGGACCAGCAAGCAGTGCATTGGTCTGCATTGCCAGTAAATCCCCGCCACACTGGCGGGAGGCCTACCAATGGGCGAAAGCCGCAATGGAGAACCGGCGTCAGATCACGTTGGTGCCAGCCTCTTGAGGCCGGCAAAAAGCAAAAAGGCCCCGGACAATATCCGAGGCCTCATATTCAGCATCCTCGAGTTACCAACCC
>JBGCFK010000386.1:0-30091 GCA_045106875.1 Paracoccaceae bacterium
TCGATCATCCGCGTGCACCCGATATCGTGCTGGTTTGCCAGACTGCGAAAGATAAGAATGTGCATGGCGTGCACGGGCTCAGCCTGCATGATGCGCCCTATCCAGAAGGAGGTGGCTGTTACGGCGGCCTGTCGATATGGGAATTGCACAATGTTCTTTGTCTCGGCGGGGCTGCGTTCCGCCAAGGAGCAGAGATTGCAGCGCCTGCAGGCAATATCGATATACTGCCAACAGTTATGAGCTTGCTGGGTCTGGTGCCGCCAACAGAGATAGACGGACGCGTCCTTACCGAGGCCTTTGCAGACGGTCCCGCACCCGAAGATATTGTTTGGGATGAGGAGACCAGGACAACGTCTGGCGCGGCCCTGACATACCGGCATATGGGCGATGGCATCTACCTTGATCGCGGGTGGCGGCCTTGAACGTTCCAATCCTCGTCTGCGGCTTCCTTGGCGCCGGGAAATCCGACCTTGTCACGAAACTGACGGATGCAGGCTTCGTGGCGTCAGAGCTTGAAGGGCTATCTGCACCCTCGGTGGCGAACGTTCCGAAGGACACCCGGATCATAGCCATAGTGGATTGCGCCAACTTTGGCAGGCAATGGGATGACCCGCTGATCGGTCCCCTACTACGCAGGCAAATTGGCGCGTCGGGGCTCGTTGCGCTCTCGCGGGCAGATCTGGCGGACCCGGAGCCCGTTCGAGCCATTCTGTCAAACACCGGTCCCGGGAGTGTCGTGAACAACACAGAGGTCACGGAGAACTTGAATCTGTTGCTTGAGACAACGCTGGGCACGCCGGGGCCGGAAGATAATCTGCACAATGCTTTCGAGAGCTGGAGCTATCAGGGACCTGCGCGAATGCGCCCAGACCGAGCAGAACGACTGGCTGAGGACAGACCTAAAGGACTGGTCCGCCTTGTAGCGCGTATCGCAACGGATGCAGCAGGCGTCGAGATCCAGATCGCAGGCCGCGTACGCCAAACAGCACCAATCTCAGCGAGGGAGCAGACAGAAATAACTGCGATCTGGCCCGTCGGGGTGGTTCGACGAAGTGCGATGGACCTCTGGTTTGCTGAGGCAGTGGCCGACAGCAGCCATGGGTTCGGGATGTTCAATTACCGATAGGTGCAAGCAGCTCAGTCCGAGTTGAACCTGTAGTTGTGCAAACCGCGACCCTCGCGTTTCAGCCATTCTCGCTGAACCTCCCATCCTGGGAAAATTCTGTCGACAACAGCCCAGAATCTGGACGAGTGGTTCATTTCGACCAGATGCGCGGCTTCGTGAGCGGCTACGTATTCCTGCACTTCGACTGGCGCCATGACCAGACGCCAGGAAAAGCTGAGCGCGCCGGTGGACGAGCACGACCCCCAGCGGGAGCGCGTGTCGCGCAGTGAAACCGGTCCGACCTCCCGTCCCAACTCTTTGGCATATGATCTGGCCGCAGGAACCAGCTGATCGCGCGCCCGTGCCTTGAGAAAAACGAGAGCTTTGGGGCCCAGGGCTCCGCGGCCAAAGAGCTGAAGCGAGTTATCCGACAAAGTTGGCGCCTTGCGTCGCTTGGGATCGTGGACGATCTCTCGCAGCACCCCATCAATGGGTATTTGCGCGCCGACGTCGATTGTGACGACAGGTCCGGCCTTGTCCAACGCCTTCCGAAGCCACCCCGAATGTCTCATCAGAAACTGGTCTATCTCGCGCCGCCGGACGCCTGGCGGATGCGTCAGCAACGCCCCGCCACCTCCTGGAGCGAGCCTAAGGACAAATCGACGCGCCCGCGTGTTCTCGACCAATTGGACCCGGCAGCCGGGATCTTCAAGGTAGATCTCCATCGTAGGTGCTTCCGGTTTGCGGAAGAACCTCAGCCCGTCACCATGGCACGCTGTGCACGGATGAAGTCACGGATCTTGGGCTGAATGTGCTGACGGAACCGCGAGCCGTTGAAGACGCCATAGTGCCCAACCTTGGGCTGGACATAGTGCATCTTCTTTGCGTCTGGCAGGTTCGATGCAAGATCCTGTGCGGCCTTGGTCTGTCCCCGCCCAGTGATGTCGTCTTTCTCGCCCTCGACAGTCATCAGGCCAATATCGCGGATACTGCCAGGGCTGACCAGATCCCCGCGATGGCGATATTCGCCCAAGGGAATCAGGTGCTTCTGGAACACTGTTTCGACGGTTTGAAGGTAGAACTCAGCCGTCAGATCCATCACCGCGAGATACTCGTCATAGAATGCCCGGTGAGACGCGGCGGAGTCCCCATCACCCTCGACAAGGTGGCGGTAGTGGTCGAAATGCGCATCCACATGCCTGTCGAGATTCATCTGCATGAAGCCAGAGAGTTGCAGGAAACCTGGATACACACGGCGCATGAATCCCCGGTTTGGCCACGGCACTGTCACCACGACGTTTTGCTCGAACCAACTGATGGGACGAGATTGCGCCAACTTGCACGGGTCCGTCATATTGATGCGCGTGTCGATAGGGCTGCCCATCAGAGTGATCGAGGCCGGCCGCGCTGCGTCTTCGCTTTCAGCCATGATCGAGGCGGCCATCAAGACCGGCACGCCAGGCTGACAAACCGCCATGATCGCGGGACGTTCGCCCTCGGCCGACAGAAACCGGCAAAATTCGGCGATGTAATCGGTATAGTCATAGAGATCGAAGCGTCCGTCAGAGATCGGGATGTCCCGGGCGTCTGCCCAATCCGTGATGAACACTTCATGCTCGGGCAGCATGGCTTCGACTGTCCCCCGCAGCAGGGTAGCAAAGTGGCCGGACATGGGTGCGACGATCAGAACCTTCGGGTCATTCCTGGCCTGCGCCACCGGATGATCCCGGCGAAAATGTACAAGATTGCCAAATGGCAGCTCAAGCACGGCTTTCTCGACAACGGGAACAATCTCGCCCATGACCTCGGTGTCGTCGATGCCAAATAGGGGTTTCTCGTAGCGACGGGTCGCGTTGACGAACATCTCACAAGCCGCCGCAGTAGCGCGTGCAGGATAGCTCATCCCGAAGGGATTGAAAGGGCTGGTCAGAGCCTGGCTGGACATCCGCGCCATGGTACGCATCGGTCCCATCGCCGCGTGGGTCATTTCGTAGGCGTGATAGAGCATCCGCTCGATTCTCCGTTCTTCTCCACCCTTATTATGTGAAAATCAGTAAAGGTCTGGTTGCGATGCGGCAAGATGAATTTCGCAACCGCAGCAAACGGCGGCAAAAGCCGGGCAAGCGTTGCGCGGGCGTCGCAGAACCCTTTGACAAGCAGCTTTCGGTTGTGGCAAGCCCCGGCGTCGCCTGAGCTCAGTCAAGGACTGCAATATGCCAAATCCGGAATGGGGTGTTAAACGAACCTGCCCCAGTTGTGCCGCCCGCTATTACGATATGCTGCGTGATCCTATCACGTGCCCCAGTTGTGGTGATCTGTTCACAACCGCCAACCAATCGAAAGCCAGCCAGACCAAGGCTGCGGCTAAGGCTGCTGCCAAAGCCGAAGCAGAGGAAGCGCTGCTGGTGGATGACGAGGATCTGGACAAAGATGAGAGCGCAGCGGACGAATCGTTGGACGACGATGATGACGACGACGAAACCACCACTGGTCCAAAGCTCAGCGATGAGGAAAGTGCCGACGAACCCGTCGCCTTTGAAGACGACGTGTTGCTGGAAGGCGATGACGACGATGAGGACGATGATGAGCTTGGCGAACTGGACGACGTTAAGCGCACCGGCGAGGATGAAACCTGATCACGGCTGCAATATGACTTGATTCGCAAGCAGGCTCGGCATATGCGTCGGGCGATGGGGCCATAGCTCAGTTGGGAGAGCGCTTGAATGGCATTCAAGAGGTCGGGGGTTCGACTCCCCCTGGCTCCACCACCCCATTTTTCTCAGCGATATCTGTGCTTAAGTATCTGCACGGTATGACGGTTTTCGCGGTTCGAAACCCGGTGCGAAGACAACAACCCGGGTACTGAGGAACACGAAATGCAGTTGGATACGCTAGCGCTTTAACCGATCAGAAGCCCAGATTTTTGGTGATGTCCCGGTTTGAATTTGGGCAGGCGTTCCGTCCCGACAAAAATTGACGGTGCTCTGAAGCATTGCCAATCAGTTCCGCAAACTTTTGATGGCAATCCCTCACGGGCAGCGCCTCGCGACATTCGCCGGGCTGTATGTTCAGAACTATGAATCTCGCATCTAACCGAGGAAATACTCCCGAAAGCGGACGCGACATTCGGCCATGTCCATATTGCGCTTGAACGCGGACGGTGCGGTCTGTTGGACACGAGCCAGAAGAAACCGCGGACCAGGCGCATCCACGACGAAACTGGCCGCATGGTTGATCTGGGCTTTATCGGACAGTGTCAGGGTCGAGCTGATACCACTGCCTTTGGCAATCGCCTCCAAGTCTGCAGTAGCCGCAGTATGCCCCTGCTGCCCCCCTGTCTCGCCGTGCATCGAATTATCTAGGCAGATGATTGTGAGGTTCTGAGGTGCGGCCGCAGCAACAGTAACCAATGCACCCAGTCCCATCAGAAGCTCGCCATCGCCAGTGACCACAGCTACCTTTCTGTCTGGTGCAGATAACGCGAGGCCAAGACCCATCGGGACGGCTGCGCCCATGGTCCCGGCCATGGAATAAAGATTGCCGCCGTCGCCGGTCAGTGCGGCCGTATCTTTCGAGGCCCCGGCAAGACCGCTGACAAACAACCAGTCCTGAGGCGCAGAAAACAAATGCGCGAGCAGGTCGCGTCGGTCGATATTCGAGGATGGAAGATTGGCCATGGTCAAAATGCCTTTGCGCCGAGGAATTTCTGGCCGAGCACGATTGCTGCTGGTTGCCCGCCCGCACCTGATGCGTTCACCGCCGCGCGGGTCGCCACCTCCAGCTCGTCAGGACGTTCGACCTTGAAGATCAGCACACCCATGGCATTCAGCAACGCTTCGGTCGCTTCTCCCATCGGATACTGCCACGGGTTTTGCTCGCCATAGTCGCCGCGCATGGAGATCATCATCAACAATGGGAAGCGTCCACCCTTGGCCAGCGAAAGATAATTTGTGCAGTTGCCGAGGCCACTGGATTGCATGCAAAGGATACCACGTTGCCCTGCCAGATCCGCGCCTGCGCAGATCGCAACGCCCTCCTCTTCAGTGGTCAGCAGCAAAGTACGCGTTTCGTTGCTGGCCTCTGCCAAAGCGATCAGCCGGTCGTTGCCTGCGTCAGGGACGTGCGTGAACAACGTGACACCGGCATTACGCAAGATCCCGAACATTGCTTCGGACCACTCTGCGTGTGGATGTTCAATGGTCATCTCGGGCGATCCTCTGCTTTCGGGCAGTCACTGTGGCCTGAAACCGAACTCTTCTCCAGCCATTTTGGAGACACCACGTGATGATTTCTGGCCTTACGCGCCCGGCCTTTGCAACGTCATATTCGCTACCCACTCATTGGGCGAGAGGTTGTCCAGCGACGGGCGCGGCCGGTTTTGATTGTATGCATCCTCGTTCTGTAGTCGCGGTTCTGGCCTCTTGTGGGTGTGCTGCGCAAACCGCTGCCGGGCATTGGCATGGCTCATCCCGTGCTCTTCGAGAAGATGGCCCACAGCTTTCCGCTTCTCGCCGGGCGTTGCCACTTTCGCGAGGCGACATCGTTCGGCATTCGCCTCAAACCGGTGGCGGGGCTCATGCTTCGCTCTGACCTTCCAGCGCCTTCAGCTTGCGCGCACGTGACCGGTGTTGCCCGCCAAGCTTCGAATTATATGTTTAACATGACGCCGTGCTTGCGGGACTGCTCAGCAGTCGGGAGGCCGCCCTGCTGCTCCTTGATCATACCGATGATCTGCTCGTCTGAGAACCGTGACGTCTTCATATTCCGCTTCCAATGCCTTGGACGGATCCTGCTTAAAACTGGAGGGTTTTTGAGGGCTCAGGTCAACTGAGGCCGAATTCTACAAAGAAACGGAGACGAGCAACCCAGTATGTGCCCATTCCAAGTGACCTCCTGGCATTCTTTCGATGCTTGGAAACCATCGACAACGTTAACGGCTCGTAAATCGGTGGAAAGTATCTGGGGGATATGTGGCGCAGCTTAAGCCTTCTGGCTCCGGCAATCATCCCGTCGTGGCGGTTCTTTCAAAGTATCGAGCCGTCACCCCGCATCGAGATTGCGGTGCGCCCAGACGCAAATGGAGTCGTGTTCTGGCAGCAGTTCCGACCACGACCGGCACGGCTAAGTGCGTTCAAAATCCTCGGGCGGTTGGTCTGGAACCCATGGTGGAACGAATGTCTCTATCTTACCAGCCTGGCCGAGCGGCTCATTCTGGATGACCGTGATCACGCTCAGAACGAGATCATTGAGCGCATAAAGGCCGATATGCCTGGTCATTCAACGGCCACACCTCGTTTCCGAATTGTCGTTGTGCGGCGTGAAGACGACGGGTTGGTGACAGAGGTTGTCTGGACATCGCCTCAGCCGCCATGAGCTTTGACTGCGCACTTTATTTGACCCGTATCTTGTTGGCTGTCGCTTTGATCCAGCAAAGTCTCGAACATGTGGCGGGCCCGTTCGGTCGAGATCGCCTACTCTTCGGAGTGCGCGCTGGTTGTGCGGCTGTGCTTCTTCTTGGGCCTTGGCCAATGATCACCTGCTTCTGTCTTCTGGCGTTGAATGTCGCGATACTGCACCGATACGACGGACCTTATAATGGTGGCGCCGACCGCATGACCTTGTTGGTGCTGGTATGCCTGAGCCTCGCTCACCTGCTGCCCGATGGTGATTGGGCGGAACTTGCATTGGCCTACCTCGCGTTCCAGCTGGTTTTTTCCTATGCACTGTCGGGCTGGGTCAAACTGCGCAACCCGGACTGGCGATCCGGGCGGGCGCTTGTTGATGTGTTCCTGTTCTCAGCCTACCCTGTGTCCGAGGCACTACGGGGACTGTCTGACCGGACACGGCTACTTTTCGTTGCATCCTGGTCCGTGATCGGACTGGAGATTTTCTTCCCGCTGGCCTTGTTCCACCCTTGGCTGCTTGCCATCGCATTGGGCCTCACCGTTGTCTTTCACATCGCCAACGCCTGCGTATTCGGATTGAACCGCTTTTTATGGGCATGGCTGGCTGCATATCCATCTTTGATCTGGTTTCAGGCACGGATATTTGACTAGAGCCCAGAGCCGGTCCGGAAGTCGGATCAAGTGGTTTCAGGTGTTTTATGTTTCTGTAAACACCATTCAGAAATGTCACCGGTTGCGCAAAGCAGAAGTGTCACCAAGGGCGCTGAAGGTAGCAAGGCTTAGCAGCCCGGAGACCTCAAATACCGCAGGGTTGGTAAGCCTTGCCGGCTAGTCGTCGGAACTGTCGTAGATATCGAAATCGATTGCCAGTCCACGCGCAGCAAGCTTTTCCAATGTAACGTGCGATAGGCTGATACCTTCATTGCCTTCCGCCATGAACAGACCGCAAAAGATATCTGCCCGGAATCGCGCCGTAAGATTTTGCCAGACGTCTGTATCGTTTGTGAGCTGATCCAATATCTCGGATATCTGAGCGTCAATGTCGCCAGGCTCACGCCGCTCAGCACTTAGTCGCCAACCGCCACTTCGGGCAATGCGCTTTTGCCCTGTAACTCTGCCTACAATCTCTTCGCCTTTCTGCTCGGATTTGGTTGGTGGACACCCAATCAATTTGGTGAGTTCATCGGGGTCTAGATCATCTCCAAAGAACCGAAGGGAGGCCGCTGAGCCGCTCAATACAGCCATGAAAGGTCTTTCAACAAAAGTCTCGACATCAACATATTATAAAGCGCGAGCTGAACGATGTCAGCCCTCGGCGGCACGTTCAGCGCGGCGTCTTTCGTAGTAGGCTTCCATCTTTGACGGTGCACCTGGCGGTCGTCGGCCAGTCTTCACATAGCCGTTCTTTTTGCTGATAGGTTTAACCTTTGGCTTTGGAGCAGCTTTGTCCTGTTCGTCTTTGATGTGAGCCAGCACGGCGCTGAGGTGCTTGTTCTCGGTAATTGCGGCATGCGTGATCCGACGTTCTGGATTCAAGATTGTGTGGGGCAGGACCGCACCATTGGCGCGGACCTGAATGCGGCCTGTTTGTAGTGTGCATGCGCGTCGAAGATCGCCGCGGTGGCCTCTGGTCCCACCATATCGTCTGCGAGACTTGGTGGCAAAACGAGCGTGGACGCGATCAGAAGAGGGATAAGAGGCATTCCGGGCGTACGTGACTTCTGCTGGTGACGCTGACGCGCCTGCAAGGAAAGCCAAGCGCTTGGCGTGGCGCGGACCATCGGCTAGCAAGGCGCCAACAAGAGGAGAGCTTGCCATGTCCGACTATGTCTTTGCGCCGCCCGCCATCCCGTCGACCGCAGTTGCGGGATCGGACTCGCGTTTCCCGGTGCGCCGGATCTTCTGCGTAGGACGGAACTACGCCGAGCACCCGCGCGAGATGGGCTTTGATCCGGATCGCGAGCCGCCCTTCTTTTTCGGAAAACCGCCGTCCGAGATCTCGCATGCAGGCGAGGAAATTGCCTACCCGCCCGAAACCGACGATCTTCACTATGAAGGCGAGATGGTTGTGGCGATCGGCCAGGGCGGGCGCGATATCGCTGAGGCTGACGCCAACGCTCATATCTGGGGCTATGCGATCGGCAATGACCTGACCCGCCGCGATGTGCAGGGCGTCGCCAAGAAGATGGGGCGGCCATGGGACTGGGGCAAAGGCTTTGACGGCTCGGCCGTGATCGGGCCAGTGATTCCAGTGGCGCAGACTGGCATCATGGACAAAGGCTTCGTGAAGTCCTGGGTCAATGGAGACCTGCGCCAGGAAGGCGATCTGTCCCAGATGATCTGGTCGGTGCCCGAGGTGATCTCATTCATTTCACACTCAATGCGGCTTGCCCCTGGTGATCTGATCATGACAGGTACACCTGCCGGGGTCGGCAAGCTGGTGCCGGGCGACGAGATCCGGATCGCGGTTGAGGGCCTTGGCGAGATCTCGAACCGGATCGTCTGAAACGTTCATTTTCAGGTGAGCCCCTCTGTGCAGACGGAGGGCGGCGCCTATCTCTCTGCATGAAGCAATGTGGAGGTTGTCTTGCGGTCGATCATGTTTGCCCTTGCCGTTGCCCTTGTGGCGATGACGCCTTCGGCCCAGGCCTTCGAGACCAAGCGGCTGGTTGTTCAGCACGGCGGTCTGGAACGCGAGGCGATCATCGACTTCTCCGGCGATGTGCGGAATGCTCCTGTCATGGTTGCGCTTCACGGCGGCTTGGCCGGTCCGAGGACCATTCGGCGGAAGGCTCAGGTCAGCCTTGCGAATGAGGGGTGGATTGTGCTCTGGCCCAGTGCCATCGACGACTGGAACGATGGACGTCTGGACACTGAAGGCCAGCCTTTCGACAGTGCGGACGATATCGGGTTTCTCCGGAAGATGATCGACAAGCTTGCCGAGGATGGTCTCGCAGACCCCGACCGCGTGTTCTTTGCCGGACCTTCCATCGGGGGCGTGATGGTCCTGCGGCTTTTGTGTGATGCTCCGGATCTGGTTGCAGGCGCGGCCGTAGCGATTGCCAGTCTGCCCAGCGGTGCGACCTGTCCGAGCGGGCCGCCAAAGCCGGTTCTCTATCTGCACGGAACAGAGGATGATCTTATGCCACCCGGTGGAGGCCGTATCGGGGGGTGGAGCTTGCTTGTGCGGGACAGAGGCTGGGTGCGTCCGGTTGACGAGACAGTGCGGGAGCTTTCTGCCCGCAACCGCTGTGAGGGGTTCGATGATGTTGCGCTTCCTGATCGTTCGACGGATGATGGCTCGACCGTAGTACAACGGACCTACAAGGGGTGCGCCGCGCCGCTGATCCACTATATCGTCGAGGGCGGCGGGCATACATGGCCGGGCGCTTCGCCGTCCCGGCTGGGTCGTCGCATTGTTGGTGAGACCAATCAGGATATTTCTGCGACACGCGAAATCGAAGCCTTCTTCCGTGACCTCGCGCGTCGCTGAGGATCCTCACGCTGCGGCTGCCCCAAAGTCGCGGACACGGTTCTGCCAGCGTTCAACGAGACCGGGTTTGGGATGGCTGGCACCCGAGAAATGTGTGACCCGGGCCGGTTTGATGCCGACAAAGCCAAGGATCTGATCTCGCACCTGGCGTATCATTGCGCTGCGGTAAAGCAGCCCCATGATCCAGCCGGGCGTATCCGAAGTCATGATCACTCGTCCCGTGCGACCGGTCAGCATGGGCGAGGGTAGCCCCATCGCGGTCGTCTTGCGCGTGTCGAACGCCAAGCCCGGCAGGAAAGCCCGATCGAACAAGCCCTTCAGCTTTGCAGGCAGGCCGCCCCACCACATTGGCGTGGTCAGAACCATGTGTTCGCTCCATTCGATATCTTGCATGACTTTTTCCAACCCGCCCTCGAGTGGTTTTTTGTTCACATACCCGCCAAAGCCATAGTCGGGATCGAAGCTCAGGTCGTGCAGATGGGTGATACGGACGTCGTGCCCGGCACCGCGTGCGGCGTCTGCATAGGTTTCTGCCAGCGTGCGGCTGAGCGAGTTTTCCGCTGGGTGACCATTCAGGATGTAGATGCGTTTGGAAGCTTGGGATTTCATGTCACTCTCCATAATTGACCATGGTCAGTTTATGCGCAGTGATTCTGACCGCGGTCAATAATTAATTTGACCGCGGTCAAGTTTTTTGCAAGAAGACCATATGACCCGCGCTGTTCAGAAACGCACACTCGAAACCCGTGCACGTTTGGTCGCCTCCGCTGAGGAGGTGATCGCTGAGGCTGGGTTCGAGGCTTTGCGCGTCGAAGAAGTCGTTCTGCGTGCAGGCACAGCGAAGGGGACGTTCTTTGCGCATTTCAAGGACAAGGATGCGCTGATGGATCTGATCATCGGTGCGCGCATAAACGCGCTGCTAGATCAGATGAACGCTGGCGCAGGTCCTCGGGACGTCAATGGCTTGGCCAATGCATTGATGCCACTTTGCAACTTTCTGACCAGCGAACGCTACGTCTATGACATCACTTTGCGGTACTCTGGTGCCGCAGCCGTAGAGGAGGTCGGTCCAATCGCCGAGACGTTCGGGCGTCAGATCGAGCTGCTGATGGATTGGTTGGCCAGCATGCCCTATCGGCAGGACATCCCTGTCGACCTGCGGGCCGAGGGTGTGCATGCCTTCATGTTTCAAGCCATGTCCGTACATTTCTGCGCGCTGCACAACGCAACGTCGATCCGTGATCGTCTGATACCCTATCTGAACGCGTGGTTGCGGCCGGATTCGCCTGGCTGAGTAAAGGCTTGTTTTCAGCCGTCGTCCGTTCCGAAGCCGCTCCCCGGCTGGGTATATGCCTTGCGCGGCGGCGCAAACACGTCGACTACCACCAGCCCGTTCGGTCCCGCCTCCATGGTGTGAGGTACGTCGCCCGGCGTGCGCCAGAAGTCGCCAGCCTGCACGGGAACTTCCAGATCGCCCTGAAACCGGGTGCCCGACCCTTCGATGCAATGTCCCCACTGTTCCTCGGGATGATGGTGAAGCGCCCCACGCTTGCCGGGCTCGAACCGCACGATCGAAATCATCGCCTGATCGCCGGGAAACACGGTTGTGGTCAGCCCCGGTGCCAGTTCGCGCGGGATCCCGCCCGTTGTATCGTCAACATTGAAGAAATTTTCCGGCCGCATGCGATCCTCCCTTTGTTGGGCTTCACCTTATCGCTCTGGAATGCAATGACCATAGTCTGAAAGTGCATGAGCATCACGGAGACCACCCATGAAGATCCTTGTCCTGCAACATGCCGATTGCGAGCATCCCGGCTATTTCCGCCAGCTTCTGGAGGAGGATGGCCATGAATGGGTGCCGGTTGAGATGGATGCAGGTCAGACCCCGCCGCCGCTGGATGGGTTTGACGCCCTGTGGGTGATGGGCGGTCCCATGGACACCTGGCAGGAGGACGCGCATCCATGGCTTGTCAGCGAGAAGGTGCTGATTCACGAAGCTGTAGCCGAACGTGGCATGCCATATCTGGGCCTTTGCTTGGGGCATCAGCTGCTCGCTTGTGCGCTTGGCGGGGATTGTGGGCCGGGTGACCCTGAGATTGGTGTCATGGATGTGATCCTGACCGAGGAGGGCGTCGCTTCGACCTTTTTCGATGGTGTCGACAGTCCGATGAAGGCGCTGCAATGGCATTCGGCCGAGGTCACCAAACTGCCGGAAGGCGCGGTGGTGCTTGCAACCTCTCCGGCCTGTCCCGTGCAGGCCATGTCCTGGGGGCCGCGTGCGCTGTCCATGCAGTTCCATATGGAAGCAGAGGCTGACACTTGCGCTGCTTGGGCGCAGATCCCAGAATACGCCGGTGCTTTGGAAAAGGCCCTTGGGCCATCGGGATTGCCGGAGATCACTGCCGCTTGTGACGTTTCGATGGCGGCCTTCAACCGGGATGCCGAGCGGGTCTACATCAATTGGTTGCAGGCAGCGGCACAGGTTTGATGCTGTCAGACGAGCGGCGCAAAATGCCACAGAAGACGTGTCAACTGTGCAAGGCAGTTGCGCTTGGCTCAGCAAGTTAGCAGGTTGTGGCGATGGCTAAAATTCTCCCATGTCCTTTCTGCGGAGGCGAGCAGACGACCCTCGATCCTGAACTGGATCTGGTTTTCTGCAATGATTGCCATGCCGAAAGTGGACTGGACGGGCTGAGCGGCTGGAACAAGCGGGACATCATGGGCGCGCTCTATGCGGTGTTGGCACACTTGCGCGAGACGGGTGTGCCCTCCGACACCGGCAAGATCTTTGAAGCAAGGCTTGCCCGGGCGGCGGAACCCGATGCGGCAGATCCGGATGGGCACTTCAAGCGGGACTTGTCCGAGGCGTTGGTCACAATGATCAAGTGCATCCGCGCCCAGGCGGCGGAAGCGGCAAAGGAAGATCGCGCCGCGCAGTAGATCGCTTCAGGGACGGCTACGAAGAAAGAGATACAACGGAAGCCCACAGCTGACCCCGATGCAAAGCGACGCCGGGATGGCAACCAGATTCATCCAGCGCTTGTTTCGCACAGTCTCCCAGATGATCCAGATCACCAGCGCCGCGAAGCTGACTGTCAGGTCATAGACCAGCCCGGTTGTTGCATCGTTGACGTTCCAGGCCTCGACCATGGCGCCTATATCGTAGCCGAATTCTTCGAACCAGCTGATGAAATAGTACATGGGCAGGATTGCGCCGATCACGGCAAGGGCAAGGAAAACGTAACGCATCAGAAGCTCCATTCATCACGACAGGCGACCTAGTACGCCCTTTTCGGAAGTCCCGAAATCAGGAACCGATGTCCTGAACGAGCGCGTCGAAATCGGCCAGAACCTTGGCCAGACCGCGGTGCTGACAATCGGGACACCAAAGGAAATTCTTGCCGCGCAAGAACATCTCCTTGCGTCTACCATCGCATTTTGGACAACGCATTCCATCCAGAGAGTAGTCCTTCAGTCGCAGCAGATCCTGGTAGTAGACTGGAAAGGCCCGGCACACCTTGGCGAGTTCTGCTGGTGCGAAGCTGCGGCCCCAGATATCGACGGTTTCCAAAGGCAGTGTCGCAACCGGGCCAAGGTCCAGCTGCGCGCCGTCGATCGCTGCCAATTCCAGCTCGGTGATTTGCAGGCCACGCAGGGGCTCGAAGGTCGTGATCTTTTGACCCCCATTGAACCCACCTACGATCGAGAGGCGCCGCAGTCCCGGCAGAGCGGCCAAAGCCGTCATATCCTCGAGCGTGCTGTTCTCAGACAGATTCAGACCCGTCAGATTCCGTGCACGTTCAACGCCGGCAAGGCTTTTGGTGCGCGAATGCCAGAGCATGAACGTATCCAGCGTTCCTGGCAGGGGCACGTCTGTCAAATCTGGCGCCGACAGCCAGCGGATTTCCAGGTGTTTCAGGGGCAACTCAGCCAATCCCTGAATGCGGCCCATGTCTTTCTTGCGAATATTGTAGAGGGTCAGCGTCTCGATGCCGGGCTGGCGCGCCAAGACCTGCTTCGCGTCAAAATCAGCGCCTTCAAACTGCACCGGGTTTTCTTTTCTCGTGATCGGCGACCAACCTGCGGATGCCTTCCTCCAGATCCATCTCGGGTATCCAACCAAGGACGTCCCGTGCCTTGGTGTTCACAAAGTGCAGGCCTGCACCCGTCGGCAGACGCACCCGGCCGTCATCCGCGATGTATTCGGGTTCGACGTTACGACCCGAGATCCGGATGATCATCTCTACAAGATCCTTCGTCGAAATCCCCTCGCCACCCGATGTGTTCACTGCCACATCCGTGGCGTCCGCCTCCAGCGCCAGACAGATCGCCCGGGCCACATCGCCTGCGTACACGAAGTCCTTGGACTCCGAGCCGTCCCCAAACAGTTGCGGTCGCTGTCCTGCCTGGATCCGGTCCCATGTATCGATAATGTAGAGTGCGTTGGCAGCGCGGTAGTGCTGGTTTTCGCCGTAAACAGTCGAGAACCGGCACACGACATAGTCCAGTCCATGATCACGGTAGTACATCCGGCAAAGCTGTTCCCCGATGATCTTCGAGGCGCCATAGGCCGCTGCCGGGGCCGGAATGCCGGCATTGTTGTGCGGCGTGTCCTCGGCAACCGGGCCGCCGATCCCATAGCCGTAAACTGCGTTCGAGGAGGCAAACACGACCTTGCCAACCCCGCGCGCCACGGCGGCCTCCAGAAAGTGCCCGTGCCCACGGATATTGAGGTCCAGTGCATCTACCGGCTGCTGGCTGAGGCCGAGCGTCATGTACGCGGCGAGGTTTACAGCGCCGTCCACGCCCTCCATGTGCCGGACCACCTGATGCAGCTTCATCAGATCGCCGCGCACCATGGTCACGCGTGGATCGTCCTTCAGGGATCCAAGTGCGTCGGTCGCATCGAATGCAATCGGGTCAAAGATTACCACTTCGCCAACATCACGGGCCAGCAATGCCGCGGTCAGATGCGAGCCGACCAGCGACGCTCCACCCGCCACCAGAACACGTGCGCCTGCAATCCTGATCCCCATATCTATCTCCCTGATTTATGCGCAACGCCGTTGCTCAACCATCGACATCCCGGACCAGAGACGCAATACCACCTGTGGATGGGTGAAAATAGTTCTGCTGGGTCTTCCCCGCAGTCGGGGAGTTGTGAATGCAGTCTGAAAATCGGCCTAGCGGCGTCAATTTCGCAGTTGCAGATCGGTTGTCGGGTGGGGGGTTCTATGGCTGGTTCATGGTGGCGGTCGCCTCGCTATGTATCTTTGCCAGCGGACCGGGGCAGAGCCATACCTTCGGTGCTTTCAACAAACTCATCGCCGCGGACCTGGGACTTGGCCTGACCGAGGTTGCTTCGGCCTACGGCATCGCTACCACAGCTGCCGCTTTCCTTTTGCCCGTGTTTGGCCGCCTGATCGAGAAATATGGACCTCGCAAAAGTCTGTTCACAGTCTGCATTCTGCTGGGCTTTGCGTGCTTGCTGTTTGGTGCGGTCGCCAACATGCTTTGGCTGGTTGTGGGATTTGGTCTGCTCCGTTTCCTTGGTCAGGGCTCGCTGATGCTGGGCGGCTCGAACCTTGTTGCGCAGTGGTTCTCCGCCAAGCGCGGCTTTGCCATGGGATTGATGATGGTGGGCTTTGCCGCTTCCATCGCATTCCATCCCATGCTTGGCAGGATCCTGATCGAATGGGTCGGCTGGCGCGAGGCATGGGTGATCCTTGGGTTCATGACCTGGATCATGATGCTGCCAGTGCTCTGGTTTGCTGTCATTGACCGGCCCGAACTGATTGGACAGCGCCCGGATGGCGAGGTTGTCGACGATATGACTGCCGCGCCGTCTGCCTTGGCCGGTGCTACACTGGAGGAGGCGCTGCGCCATTCCAGCTTCTACCTAGTTTCTGGTGGTTTCTTTATGATCTCGGCGCTTGTGACCACGTTGCATTTTCACCAGTTCAACATCTTCGAGGCACAGGGTCTGGACCCGGACGACGCCACGAACGCCTATCTGATCACGGCCCTGGCCATGATGGCTTTCATGCCGATCATTGGGCGGGGATTTGACCGGTTTCGCACACGATATATGTTTGCCGCCGGGCTTTGTGTGCAGGCATCCGCGCTGGTGGCCGTGACGTTCGTGACGTCTGTTCCGACCTTCATGGCCTATGCGGTGCTGTTCGGTCTGAATAATACGTTCTCCATGACCATGGCAGGGTACCTTTGGCCGCGCTACTTTGGGCGCAAGCAGCTGGGGCGGATACAGGGAACCGGGCAGATGGTGCTTGTGATCGGCGCCTCGCTGGGGCCGATCCCGGTCTCGCTTGCATTCGACTTTATCGGCGATGCGACCACGACGCTCCGTGTGTTGGCGCTTTTGCCGTTGGCGGCGGCCATTGCGGTTGTCGCGCTGCTGCGCACCATGGAACAGGTGCCGGGTGAGGAACATCTGGAATAGAGGCTTCTGCTTCAAGTGTCGGGTAGTGGTGCTGCCGACAAGACGCGACAGGGTCTTGATGCTGCCCCACTGAGTTGCGTAGAGTCCCAACCAGCATATTTCCAAGCCGTGAGGTGACCGGCGTGCGTGACAGGGTCTGATGAACGGCAAGCTATTTCAGTTGCGGGTATTCAAGGGGTTTGCGCTCGGAGTTGCGCTTGCCCTCTCACCTGCGGCGCTTGCAGAGATCACCGAGGACGATCTCGAAGCCGTCGGTCCCCGCAACCAACCCTATCTGGACGCTATCTGGGGCAGCGGGATCCAGTCCGAAGTTGTTTACATCCGGCCTTCCACCACGTTCACGGCAGATGAACGGGTCAAGGTTCAGGTTCCCGAACGGCAGGAAGAGCAGGTGGACAATTCGAGCACGGTCCGTTTCGTGCTGGGGCTGATCCTGGCCGCCATCCTGGCCGCGATCGCCTACGTCATCTTTGTAAATGCAAACGGGGTCGGCGTCAGTTTTCGCGATACCATGGACACGCGCCGCCGCTCCGCCAGCCGCTCTGATGACGGGCCGGAGGAGGACTTTTCCGACCAGCCGCTCGATCAGTTTCTGGTCGGACTGGCCGCGATGGCAGATAAGCGGGAGGCCCTGATCCTGCTTGTCAGCCGGGCGTTGGAATGGTCGGCGGATCTCCATCAAGTTCGGCTTGGCAGGTCTCAGACTGCCCGAGATGTCCTCCGCATCCTGCCGCGCGAGTGGACCCATATGCAAACCATGCGCGGTCTGGTGCGCGAGGCCGAGATTGTGCACTTTGGCGGCCGTGATATCTCGGAGGAGCGGTGGCAGGAATGCCTGACTGCTGCGCGCCCGATCTTCCACCGGGGCGGCGCATGACCGAGACCACGCAAACGTCTACCGCTAAGGGCGGAGGGCTTGGCTGGCCGGTGTTCGCGGTTGGCGGTCTGGTCATTCTGGGCCTGCTGTGGTTGCTGGCTGGATCTTCTGACCGCGCATTGCAACGCGGCGCCACGGGCTTCAGCGGGCTCCTCAGCTGGCTGAAGACCGAGGGCTATGACGCGCGCGCATTTCGTGGCGGCGGGACGCTGGTGCGCGGCGATCTTGGCCTCCGGATCCTGCCATTGCATGACACCGATCTGGAACAGGAACGCGAAACACCGACGACCCGCGAGGCGGTGCTGGCCGAGACCTCGCAAATCGACATCAGGCTTGCCATCGTCCGACACAAGATCGAGGATCATCCGACCCTCCTGATCTTGCCAAAATGGCGGGCCGGGATGCCAATCCTGGGGGCTGCACACAAGAAACTGCTGATCCCGGAGCGTGAGATCAATCGCGTGGTTCGGCAGATTGGCCTGACGGGCGTCAAGACCAGACGCGATCCAAGCGGTTTCTCGGAACGTACCGTCACTGGCGGGCGGATTGGCTTGATGCATGCGCAAACGCTGCGCGGCACGGGGTGTGAGCCGATCCTTGGCACGCGAGATGCGCTGATCCTGGGCAAGTGCCCCGTGCCTGAGGATTACGAGACTGGAGAGACGGCGCAGACCCATCTCTGGCTTCTGGCTGATCCCGACTTGATGAACAATCACGGGCTCAGCCTTGCCGCGAACCCGCAGGTCACGTCGGCGATCATGGCTGAGTTCGACACGTCCCTGCCGGTACTCCTCGACCTGACCAAGATTGACCACACGGCTGGGGATGACTGGTTTCAGGAGCCGCATGAGCGGACCTGGGAAGACTTCGCCCGCATGTTCCGCTGGCCGTTCACGATGATCTGGATCGCGTTTGCCTGTCTCGGCGCTCTGGTGTTGTGGCGTGCTGTGGCCCGTTATGGCCCGGTTGCGCGCGCGATGGAGGACAGCCCACGTGCCTCGAAGGAGATCTCCATTGACGCCAAGGCCCGTTTGCTGCGACTGGCCGGGCAGGACGGACCCCTTCTGGCGGATCACGTCAAGGGACGGCTGGCGCATCTGGCTTCGGAAATCCTTGGGCCGCACCGTCATACGGACGAGGCCCCGCTGGAACTGCTGCGAAGGTTGATCTCGCGTCGCGACCCCGGCCTTGCGCACGAACTCGCCATGGCCTCTGACATTCCGGGCGCGCTTTCGCCTGATGACATCATCCACCGTCTCGACCAGTTCGAGACCTGTTATGACAAGGTGATACATGAATTTGGAAGAACTCCAGTCCCTCGCTGACGCCCTGCGCGGCGAGATCGGCAAGGCCGTGCATGGTCAGGACGGCATTATCGACATGCTTTTGACCGGCGTCTTTGCGCGCGGGCATGTGCTGCTGGAAGGCCCTCCGGGAACGGCGAAGACTTTGCTGGCGCAGTCCGTGTCCTCCGCCATGACATTGGATTTTGGCCGGATCCAGTTCACGCCGGACCTGATGCCGGGCGACGTGCTGGGCGCGAACATCTTCGACTTCGGCACCAATGCGTTCCGACTGACGAAGGGACCGGTGTTCACCGACATTCTGCTTGCGGATGAAATCAACCGTGCGCCGCCAAAGACTCAGGCCGCTTTGCTGCAGGTCATGAACGAGCGTATGGCGACAATTGACGGCGTCGATCACAATCTGGGTGAAAGCTTCTTTGTTCTGGCCACACAGAACCCGATCGAGCAACAGGGCACGTATCCGCTGCCCGAGGCGCAGCTGGACCGTTTCCTGTTCAAGTTGCTGATCGAGTTTCCGGGCGAGGACGCCGAGTTCGAGATCCTGCGCCGTCATGCAGCGCAGGCGCTGGACCATAACGCGCGGCGCGAAGGAATTGTCGCCATTGCCTCGCCCGAGCAGATCGCCGCCGGTCGTGCTCTGGTGGATGGTATCCGGCTGGATGACGACCTGATTGGCTACATCCTCGGTCTGGTGCGTGCGACGCGGGTGGATCCCGAGATCGCCCACGGCGCCTCGACCCGTGCGGCGGACGCTCTGGCCGGAGCAGTCCGCGCCGCAGCGGCACTGGACGGGCGGGACTATGCGATTCCGGATGATGTGAAGCGCCTGTTCGCACCCGCGATGCGCCACCGGATCGTGCTTGGCCCGACCGCCGAGATCGAGGGGCGTACAGCGGATCAGGTGCTGGACAACATACTCAACCAGATTGAAGCGCCGCGCTGATGCGACCTTCCACCCGTCTCATGGTGCTCGCTATTGTGGCCTTTGCCATATCGATGCTGGCCATCAGCATCAGCGCGCTGCCGGATGATACGGGGTTGTGGTTGTTCGGCGCATTGGGTGTGGCACTGGCTTTCGATGTCATGTTGTCCCGCGCGCGGGGTGGCTGGCAGATCGGGCTTGAGGGTCCAGGTGAGATCTTTTCGGGTGAGACCGCGGACTTTGCGCTCTGGCTTACATCCTCGACGTTCATGCCAAGCCGCATCAGTGCACGTCTATCATGGCCTGTTGGTCTTGATGGCCCCGAGGAAGTCCGGTTCGCACCGGCGGAGGGCGGCGCTGTGGCCCCGGTCGAGATCCGGGCGACGAAACGTGGTGCCTGGACGATTGACAGGATGTGGCTCGGCTGGGGCTCGCAGTTTGGTCTGGTGCAGTTCTGCCCACGCCTGAACCTGGATGCCCAGATCGCTGCCGTGCCGAATATCCGCCCGGTGCAATCGGGACAGATCGACGTGACCGTACGCTCGACCCTTTACGGCGTGAAGGAGAACATGCTGAAGGGCGAGGGGTCCGAGTTCCACCAGCTTCGCGAATACGTCACGGGAATGGACCCGCGCACCATCGACTGGAAACAGTCGGCCCGGCACCGGGCGCTGGTTGCCAAGGAGATGCGGGCCGAGCGCAATCACCATGTGATCCTCGCCTTGGACAACGGGTTCCTGATGCGTGAGGAGATCGCGGGTCTTCCAAAGATCGACCATGCCGTCAACGCCGCATTGGCAACGGCTTGGGCCGCGGGTCTGGGCGGCGATCTGGTGGGCATGTATGCCTTTGACAGCCAACCAAGAATGTTTTTGCCACCGGAACCTGGACGGGCAGGCTTTGCCAAGCTGCGCGCGCGGACGGCGGAGCTGGCCTATGAAAGCGTCGAGACAAATCACACGCTTGCCATGGCGCATCTGCACCAGCGTTTGAAGCGACGGTCGTTGATCGTGGTGTTCTCGGACTTCGTTGATACGACCACCGCGGAACTGCTGGTCGAAAACATCTCGGTCCTGAACAAGGCGCATGTGATCGTCTTTGTCGCTCTGCGTGATCCGGGGCTGGAGGCGATTGCCAATGGCTCGCCTGACGGCATGACCGACGTGGCGCGCGCGGTGTCGGCGGCGCAGATGATCCGGGAACGACGTGTGGTCATGGAACGCCTGCAACGACTTGGGGTATTCGTGGTGGACACCTTGCCAGATCAGGCAACGTCCCGGCTGATCTCGACCTATCTGACGATCAAGTCTCGGGAGATCATCTGATGGAGGCTGTTGCAGGCAGTGCACCCGCGCCGGAGGCCGCGATCCGCTCCGCCCGTTTCCGGGCCGAGCGCGAAGCGGACTGGAAGCGTCTGGAAGAAATCGTCACGCGAACCGAACGCGGCGGCGTGCGGCAGTTGTCGTTCGAGGATGCGCGCGACCTCGCAGTGCTTTACCGGCAAGCGATGAACTCGCTTTCGGTGGCGCGCGAAATCTCGCTGGACCGCTCACTCCTGAGCTATCTCGAGGTCCTTTGTGCCCGTGCCTACCTGTCGGTATATGCACCGCAGGAAAGCCTTGGTGGACTTCTGCGCCGAACCATCGTCTACGCCATTCCTGGGGCCATGCGCCGCTCGGCCATTCCTCTATTGCTTGGCTTCCTTGCAATGATCCTTGGCGGGGTCACAGGGTACCAGCTGTTTCTCGAGGACAACACCTGGTACAATACCTTCATGCCTGAGGGATTGTCTGGCGGGCGTGGGCTGACCTCGTCCCGCGAGGATCTGCTGCGCGTTATCTATGGCGGTGATGATGAAAGCCTTGACCAGCTGGGCGCCTTCGCCGCCTATCTG
Source organism: Paracoccaceae bacterium (assembly GCA_045106875.1). Classification (GTDB taxonomy): domain Bacteria; phylum Pseudomonadota; class Alphaproteobacteria; order Rhodobacterales; family Rhodobacteraceae; genus Thermohalobaculum. Next base: position 21,464 of record JBGCFK010000386.1, read on the forward strand.
TTCTCGCACAATACACAGATCGCGATTTTTGCTTTTGCGCTTGGCGTGTTTGTCTGCCTGCCCTCGTTTGCCTTGGCGATGTACAACGGGCTGATCCTGGGTGTCTTTCTTGCTCTGCACGTGGACCGGGGTCTGGGTTGGGACATTGTCGCGTGGCTTTCGATCCATGGGGTTACAGAGCTTTCGGCGATCTGCATCGCTACAGCAGGAGGGTTCCGGCTTGGGCTGGCGGTCTTGTTCCCCGGAAATCTACGTCGCCGCGATGCCCTGCGCGAAACCGGGCGTGACGCAGTGCTTCTGGCCATTCTGGCTGCGATCATGCTGGTTGCAGCCGGGCTGCTGGAGGGCTTTGGACGCCAGCTTGTTCAGGACATGGAGACCCGCCTGATCATTGGCTGGGGCATAGGCCTCGGGTGGCTTGGCTACATTCTGTACTCCGGTCGCGATACGGGTCGCCCAAGACGAGACGTGCGATGAGCCAGTCTGCCGCAAGCCCCTCAACCGCGCAGAAATCCACAGCCGCCAAGAAGGCCCGCCGAGAGCGCGCAAAGGCTGAATACAGGATGGTTCGGGACTTTCTGCCGCCCGAGGGTGTGCCGTTGAAGTTCGAAGTGGCCGGGCTTGGCATGCGCTTCGCCGCGCAGTTTCTGGATATCACGCTGACCCTTCTGGCGATTGGCGCATTCCTGCTTCTGTTGGCTGTAATGGACATCCTGCCGAACTCGGCCATGCTGACGCTGTTCGCGCTGCTCTTCTTCGTGATCCGTGCGCCCTACTACATCCTGACCGAGATCCTTTGGAACGGGCAGACGCTTGGCAAACGCATCACTCGAATCCGTGTGATCGGTGCAGATGGGCGAAGCCTGCGCCCCTATCAGGTGGCCGTGCGGAACATGATGAAGGAGGTCGAGGTCTTCTATCCCGGCACCATGCTGGTCGCGGCAGCGGGACTTGGTGTGCTGGAGGTGATCATCCTGCTGATCTGGATCACGATCCTGCTGGCAGTGCCACTGATGAACCGCAAGCGTCAGCGCTTGGGAGACATGATCGCAAACACCTATGTTGTGTATCAGCCCCAGGCCCTGCTGTTGCCGGATGTCGCGACACGGGCCGGAGCGGAGCAGAAGGAGAGGTTCCAGTTCCTGGCGCACCAGCTTGACCACTATGGTGCGTTCGAGTTGCAGACGCTGGAACGCGTGCTGCAGGTCGATGCGGTAAAGTTCACGCCCGAGGCGCTGCGACGGCATCAGGACAATCTGCAGGCAATATTCGACAGGGTTGCTGCCAAGATCGAATACACGGAACGGGTGCAACCCAGTGAAATCCCGGAATTCCTCGAGGCGTTCTATGTTGCCCAACGCCGGTATCTGGAAACGCGCAAGCTGTTCGGAGATGCGCGCGAGGACAAGTTTCATCAGGAAGATGATGGACAAAACCGGGATCGTTAATCAGATAGCCTTGGACCGGTTCGAAGGGTGCGATAAACTCGCGCCAGTGAGTTTTCAACGGGGACCTTATGACAGATACTGCAATGCCCGCCGCAAAGCCTGCCCTTGGCGTGGGCTCTATCTTCGGCGAATCTTTTTCGCTCTATTTCCGCAACTTTGTGCCGATGTCACTGGTGTGTCTGGTGCCGGTGCTCCTTAGCAACGTTCTGTCCTTGCTCGTCGTCGGCGTTCCGGACCCGCAGCAGCTTGCCGGGGATCCGAATGATCCGTTCGCCTATTACACCGAGAATGGTCTTGGAATGATCATCACGACTGTTTTCGGGATTGCGGTGTGGGGGTTCATCGCCGCCGCCATGACAAGTATGGCCTATGATGCAAAACTGGGAAATCCGGTGAGCTTCGGAAAGGGTTTCAGCGCTGGCCTGTCGAACATCGTCATGGTCGCGTTGTGTGTGCTGATCGTCTACATATGCTTTGCATTGGGGTTGGTCTTGCTGATCGTCCCTGGGCTGCTCATTGCTGCGATGTGGTTCGTCGTGGTGCCGGCCATCGTGGTCGAACGCACGGGATTCGGCAGTTTGGGCCGAAGCGCACGACTGACAAAAGAGTATCGCTGGCCTCTGATCGGACTGCTTGTTCTGTTCCTGTTGGTGGCAATCGTGGTTGGTATGGTCATTGGACTCGTATCTGGACTGCTGGTCTTCGGCGCCGCCTCCTCGGGCAGTATCGGTAGTGGCTTCATACTGACGATGGTCTTCAACGGCGTTGTGAGCATCTTGATGTATGGCGTCAGTGGCGCAATGGTGGCGCTCGTCTATGCCCGCCTGGTTGAGATCAAGGAAGGTACCGGCATCTCAAGTCTGGCTGATGTGTTCAGCTGAGGGGTTTTGTGGATCAATCTGTTTCAGTCTGATCTGAGACATCCCGAGACGCCTCTGTCTGACAGGCTATTTACGAGCCGGATTGATCTGCAGACGCGCTGATTTTTGACAGTGGTTTGAAACGAAGAAGGGCGCGCCTTGAGGCGCGCCCTTTGTCATTTTCAGCTTTGGCGCGAAGATTACTCTTCGCCGCCCTCGGCTGCTTCTGCTGCTGCGCCTTCACCCTCGGTCGCTTCACCTTCGTCCTCTTCAGCCTCTGCAGAGGTCAGAGCCGATGGCGCCGAGATGTTGGCAATCATGAAGTCGCGATCCGAGATGGTCGGGGCCGACCCTTCAGGCATCTTGATGTCCGAGATCCGGATAACGTCGTTCACTTCCAGCCCAGCGAGGTCAGCTTCAAGCTGCTCGGGGATGTTATTGGCACGCACACGCAGTTCGACTTCGTTCCGAACCACGGTGAGAACGCCGCCCTTCTTGATGCCGGGGCTTTCTTCTTCATTGGTGAATTCCACCGGGATCATCAGGTTGATGCGTGACCGCTCGGACAGCCGCAGGAAGTCGGCATGGATCGGCAGATCCTTGACGACATCGCGCTGCACGGCGCGGCAGATCACTGTCTGCTCCGTGCCATCCACCGAGATCTTGATCAGCGTCGACAGGAACTTGCCCGCTTTCAGCTGCTTCAAAAGCACATTCTGTTTGATGTTGATGCTTTCCGGGTCGGCATTGCCGCCATAGATCACACCAGGTACCATGCCATCACGTCGCGCCTGGCGGGCAGCCCCTTTGCCCACTCCCGGCCGCGCCGTGGCATCGAGTTCAATATTCGAGGCCATGCGAACGCTCCATTGTTCGTGTTTCTGTCAGCTCGTCCGAGCTCCGCGGGGATCCTCCAGGGGTGTAAGCTCCGCAGGCCGCGGTGACTGACCCGAATCCAATTGGATTGCAAGGGAAAATCCGATCCGCCTTATTTGGTCAATGATTTGGCTGTAAACTTGATATTTAGTATGGTAGCATTCCGAAACGGAGGGTTCCTATGACGATGAACATTCCCTTGCGGCCTGAAAACTCGGATGTCTACCTCCGGCTGGTTGGTCTGCTCGGCCTGGTTCGGGTCGCACTATTTGAAGGCTTCGGCGATCGGAAGTACTGGGACGAGAGGTATGTCGACCTCTTCATGCCGATGCTGGCCAAGCAATTGCAGGGCCGGGTATCGACCCTGGAAGAACTGACCGCATCGATGTCGAACATTTCGCATTCCACCAAGATCCGGTTGATCGAGGAAGCACGCAAGGATGGTCTGATCGAGGTTCTGAACCGTAGCCAGATCCCGGCAGAGACCGAGCTTGATACGCTGGGTGCGCGTAAAGTTTTCTCCCTGTCCGAGAGCATGGTCAAAGCCATGTTGGAAAGCCTTGATGCCGTGATAAGCGATATTGAAGAGTTTGCCACCTCGCGGCGCGCCTGACCGCTTCAGATTCCCTTGGCGATCAATGCCAGTCCCATCACGGACAGAACAGCCAGAATGCCGATGCGAAACTGATCCGGGCTAAGCTGGTCGCGGATGCGCTCGCCGACACGGATTCCGATCAAGGCGAATGCCGTGCCAATGGTCGAGACAATAACTGCCTCCCACGTCATCAGCCCCAGTTTCGCAAGCCCTGCCACCATGATCATGCTGGACAGCGTGAACGAGCAGTTGATGGCCTGCACGAACATGTTCCGTTCCAGATGCAATGACATCATGAAGGGCATCGAAGGCATGACCTGACTGCCAGTGACCCCGTTGACCAGCCCGGTGAGTGCGCCGCTAACGGGTTGCAGCGGCCTCTCCCACGTCGCGGGCAGGCGCATATCGGGCCGTGACCACGAAAAGGCGACAAAGAGCAACAGCACAAGCCCCAGTACTGCGCCCGCCGCTCCTCCATTTACACTGTCCAACAGCCAAAGCCCGACCAGCAATCCCGGCACCGTGGCCAACAGCATGGGCCAGAACCGCCGGATCGTCGCCCCGAAATGCCCAACCCCAACCATGACCATGATGTTCGTGCTGATCGACGGGATGATCAGCAGGGGAAGTGCCGATTTCAGTCCAACCACCAGCGCCAGCGGTGCAAGGCACATGGTCGAGAATCCAAGCCCCGTGACCCCTTTTGCCGATGCGGCCATGAAGTAGATCGCGAAGATGAACAACACTTCGGGTGCGGAGTAGATCTCGAACACGCGGTGGGCCTTTTCCTATTGTCTCATCAGGCCTAAGGTTCGGCGATGGGACGGGCAAGGGGCAACCAGACCGGCAAGGGGCAACCACATGTCGCAGCGATCCCTGGTAGCCTCGAACTGGGCAAATTGGTAACCTCACCTTACCGATTGGAGGAAAGTTCGTGACCAAACCCGAGAACCCGCGCGTCGCCCTTATGGTGACCTGCCTTGTCGATACAATCCGCCCCGCGGTGGGATGGTCCTCGGTCAAGTTGCTGGAGGACGCGGGCTGTAGCGTCTCGGTGCCTGCACAGACATGTTGTGGCCAGCCGAACTGGAACTCTGGCGACAAGGTGGGCGCGGCGGATCTGGCGCGGACCATGATCGCCGCACTTGAGGGGCATGACTATGTCGTCGTGCCATCAGGATCCTGCGCCGCGACCGTGATCAAGGACTACCCTGTCATTCTGGCTGACGATGCGGACTGGAGTGCCCGGGCCGTGCACCTTGCGGGCCGCACCCACGAGATCGTCTCGTTCCTTGCAGATGTCATGGATGTCGCCTCAGTGGCCGCAAAGCGTCACGCGCGCGTGACGTACCACGACAGCTGTTCGGGTCTGCGCTCGCTTGGGATCAAGGAGCAACCGCGTAAACTGTTGGCCTCGGTCGAAGGTCTGGAACTGGCCGAAATGGTGGAACCCGAGGTCTGTTGCGGGTTCGGCGGGACGTTCTGTGTCAAATATCCGGACATCTCGAACAAGATGGTGTCGGGTAAAACCGAGGACATTTCTGCGACAGGTGCTGACCTGGTGTTGGCAGGTGACCTGGGCTGCCTGATGAACATGGGCGGGAAGCTGTCGCGCGAAGGTCGTCCGATCCGCGCACGCCACGTGGTCGAGGTTCTGGCAGGCCATGACGGTCCCGCCATTGGAGAAGTCGAATGAGCGCGCTCAACCCCACCACGCCCCGCTTCAAAGAGAACGTCAAGGAAGCACTGGCGAACGAGAACATACAGCGTGCCATGTCCACGGCTGGCGGCGGATTCTCGAAAGCGCGTGCCTCGGCGCGTGCGAACATGCCCGAGTTCGATGCCATTCGCGACAGTGCACGCGACCTGAAGAACCACGTTCTGGCAAACCTGGGCGACTACCTGGAAGCCTATGAAAGACAGGTTCAGGCCGATGGCGGTCATGTGCACTGGGCCGAAACGGCCGAGGATGCCCGCGCGATTGTGCTGGATATCTGCCGGAAGGCGGACGCCAGGACGGTAAACAAGGGCAAGACCATGATCTCGGAGGAGTGCGGGATCAACGACCATCTGGAAGCGCACGGGATTGAGGCGGTCGAAACCGATCTGGGCGAGTACATCATCCAGAAGCGTGGCGAGATCCCCAGCCACATCATTGCACCCGCGATCCATGTGACGGTGCCCGAGATCGACGACCTGTTCCGAAAGGAGCATACGCACCTGCCCAAGGATCGTTTCCTCGACCACGAAAAGCTACAAGCGGAAGCACGCGCGGTTCTGCGCGAGAAATACTTCGCCGCCGAGGTAGGGATCACTGGTGCCAACATGCTGATCGCCGAAACCGGTCAGTCCATTATTGTTACGAATGAGGGCAACGGCGACCTGACGCAAAGTCTCGCACGCGTGCACATCGTCATGGCCTCGATCGAGAAGATCGTGCCGAAGCTGGAGGACGCGGGCACTGTCCTGCGCGTGCTTGCGCGTTCGGCTACGGGGCAGGAAATGTCCGTCTACACCACGTTCTCAGCCGGACCGCGCCGGGCCAGCGACCTTGACGGGCCAGAGGAGTACCACGTGGTCTTGTTGGACAACGGACGCTCCAACATGCTTGGCACCGAGTTTCAGGACATGCTCCGTTGCATCCGCTGCGGCGCCTGCATGAACCACTGTCCGGTCTATAAATCCGTGGGCGGGCACGCCTATGGCTGGGTCTATCCGGGGCCTATGGGGGCGGTGTTGACACCCTCGCTGATAGGCGTCGAACAAGGTGGGCAACTACCGAATGCCTCGACTTTTTGTGGGCGTTGCGAAGCCGTCTGCCCTATGCGCATTCCACTTCCAAAGATGATGCGGGCGTATCGCGCGCAGGAGTATGAGAAAGGTCTGACGCCGGGCACAGCGCGGCGCGCGCTTGGTGCATGGCGTTGGCTGGGTGCGCGGCCACAGGTTTACCAAAAGTTAACCGGGGCCATGAACCGAGTGCTTGGGTTGTTGGGCCAATGGCGCGGCAACTTCCCGTGGTTGCCAATGGCGACCGGTTGGACGGACCATCGGGACCTGCCAGCGCCGCCCAAGGGTGGCACGTTCCAAAGCCAGTGGAACAAGCGATGAGCGCGCGTGACCGGATCCTGACACGCGTTCGTCGGTCGGCGGCGGATGTCCCTGCACCCGATCACGTGAGGCCCCGTCAGGCGCAGCCCAAGGACCCGGTGGCGCAGTTTGTCGAGCAGGCCGAAAAGGTACATGCGACAACCTCGCGGATCGCCTCGCTGGATGATCTGCCCATGGCGTTGTCCAAGGAGTTGCGCGATCGCAATCTGCCCGCTGCCATCCGTACTGGCTCGGACCCGGCTTTTCAGCGTGACTGGGGCACGATCGAGCACACCACTGGCATGGGCCGCATAGCGGAACCGGCCACCCTGACGCGTGCCGAGTTCGCTGTGGCCGAGACAGGTTCGCTGGTGTTTGCGTCCGGGCCGGAAAACCCTGTGACGCTGAATTTTCTTGGCGAGACTCATTTCGCGGTGGTCGAGTCCAAGGACGTCGCTGGCGGGTTCGAGGATGTCTTCGCCACCTGGCGTGCGAAGTTCGGAGGCGACGGCCGGAAACCGCGCACAACGAATTTCGTGACAGGCCCGTCGCGCAGTGCCGACATTGGGCAGACACTCCAGCTTGGCGCACACGGTCCCGTTGCGCTACACGTGTTCATCGTTGGAGACTCGTGAAGGCAGACCCATGGACATCCATGTAACTTACGACCGCCCTGAAGAAGGCGACCCGAAGTCCGGACCCGTGAAGGTTGGCTGGCTCTTGACGGAGGCCAAGGGAGGGATCGTGTTTGACCCGCCCGAGCGTGTCCGCTCGACCGAGATGTCCAAGACCCATGCGAAATCCGCCTCGCGCTGCCCGGCGGTGATCAACCTGGAAAGCCGGTACTTCGTGGTGAAATGCCCGTTCGATCTGCATATCGGGCTGGTGCGCGACGACAAGGGCAAGCCCGCGTTGAAGAATCTGGCGGGTGACACCTCAGCTGTCCGTGCCAAGAAACTATCGCAGCACCTGCACATGACGGCAGAGAAGGAGTGGCGTTATCCCAACCGGCCCACGATACAGTTGTCGCTGCCTTACCTCTTCATCACGGACGAGCCTGTCTACATGTCCCAGGTCCCTGCCTTCATGCACTACCGGGCCGAGCAGATGCCCGGCACCATGTTCGGCGGGCGCTTTCCCATCAACTTGTGGCCACGCCCGCTGATGTGGGCGTTCGAATGGCACGATGTCTCGAAGCCGCTCAAGATTGCGCGTGGCGAACCATTGTTCTACTGCCTGTTCGAAACTGAGCCGCAGGACCGCCCGGTGCAGATGATCGAAGCCGAACGGACCCCGGATCTGGATGAATATCTCGAACTGATCTCTGGCGCTGTGAACTATGTGAACCAGACATTCAGCCTGTTCAAACAGGCCGAGGAACGCCGCCCGTCGGTCCTGCTGAAAGGCAAGGAGCGGAGTTGATTTGGCCCGTTCTGGACATGCGAGCGCTCTGCTCTCGCGCTTTCGAGGTATTTGGGGCGAGATAAAAGGGGTGAGAGCGCGGGCCTCGGTTCCGAATGCCCCCACCCATCCTGGCCTTGGTCTATTGTCGTAGATCTGGCGGAGTTGCCTCGGTGGTCAGCGCTGAAATGGCGTCAGCCACACTCATCACTTTCTGACCCTTTTCGCCCAGTCTGCGGACGGTAACAGTGCCATCTTCGACTTCCTGCCGTCCGACGGCAAGAATCGCAGGCACCAGAGCGTTTGAGTGCTCCCGAACCTTGTAGTTGATCTTCTCATTACGCTTGTCCGCCTCTGC
>JBGCFK010000387.1:0-22891 GCA_045106875.1 Paracoccaceae bacterium
AAAGGAGATTCTTCGACCCGCTCAATACGCTTGGCGATCTTCCGATACCGCGGCGCAGCCCAGTTCAGCAAAGCGCCAAAGTCGTCAAAGACCTGTCCACCGGGAAAAGTCATCTGGAACTCATCGGCTATCAGTTCGCGCGCACGATCGAGGTCCCGCGCCTCCAACGCCTGCAGAAAATCCAGCGATAACTCGGCCGGCGGCGGGACAGCAGCCCCAGGCGTTTTTGGGGTGCGACCACGCATATAGGCGGCAGGCGCAACTTCGTTGATGAACACCGTCACTGCCTCGGCAGGAGCCTGGATCGTCGCCATCGCGGCATCGGTCAACCGCTCGCACAGCCTTTGGCGCGCCGCCGCGCTATAGCCCTCGATCAGCGTGACCTGAATGACCGGCATGAGACCTCAGGTCTCCGATCCACCGTTTACCTGAATGATCTGCCCATTGACGAACCCGCCCTTGTCCGAGGCCAGCATTGACGCCACCGCCCCGATTTCGTCGGGCTCACCCAAACGGCCAACGGGTACACGGCTGACCATTCCTCCCACATGGGCCTTCTGTTCTTCGTCCCATGCGTCAGACCTGATCGGCCCCGGCGAGATCATGTTCGTGGTGATGCCCTTCGACCCGAACTCCTTGCCCAGAGACTTGGTCAGCCCCCAGTTTCCATGCTTGGACACACTGACATGCGCGCGGCCATTGTAGCCATGGATCGCATTCATGCCCGCGAACAGGATCACCCTGCCCCAACCCGCTTCGACCATGCCGGGCAGGCACGCCCGTGCCAGCCAGAAAGAGCCCATCAGGTTCACGTTCATCACGCGCTCCCAATCAGCTTCGTCGATCTCGAGAAAGGGAGAGGATGGGCGGATTGCAGCATTGTGCACCAGCACATCCACACGGCCGAACGCGTCGATCGCGGCTTGTGCCATCGCATTGCAGCCATCACGGGTGCCGGTATCACCCATGGCGACCAGCGCCTTGGTGCCTGCTGCCTCGACATGGCGCGCAGTCTCGTCAGCCGCCTCACGATTCGTCAGCCCGTTGACGACAACATTGAAACCATCTTTGGCCAGTGCAACTGCCACGGCGCGCCCGATGTTCTGGCCCGCGCCCGTCACCAACGCCGTGCGGGTCATTCTGCGGCCCTCGCTGGTTCCTCAAAGGCCGTGCGCAAGGCATCCCATTCCTTGGACCCGACTCGCTCGAACAGCTCCGAAACCAGCAACCCTTCGGTCTGACTTGGCAACTCGCCGCCAGCCAGCGCGCCCAGAACGGCCTCGGCCCGCATGACCATTTCCCGCCAGATGACATCCGGTAGAATAGCCAATGCGAAGCCGAGATCACGGATCTGCTCCATGGTCACAGGCGGCGTCTTGCCGCGCAGGACCAGGTTGAAGAGGCAAGGGCCTTGAACGCGTTTGGTGACTGCAGCCAGTTCATCATCAGTTTTGGGTGCTTCAAGGAAAGCGATGTCCGCGCCTGCGGCCAGAGCAGCGTTGCAACGGTTTACCGCTTCATCAAAGCCCATCATCGCGTTCGAGTCCGTCCGTGCGATGATCTTGAAATCCGGGTCCTGCCGCGCCGCGACAGCCGCGCGGATCTTGGCAAGATACGCATCAAGTGGAATAATCTCTTTGTCGTCCAAGTGCCCGCACTTCTTCGGAAACCCCTGATCTTCGATATGAATCGCAGCGACACCTGCGCGCTCGTACTCCCGGACCGCGCGGGTCACATTCAACTCGTTCCCGAACCCTGTATCCGCATCCGCGATCACGGGGATGTCCACGGCGGCCGCGATGCGCGCAGCATTGCCTGTCATCTCGGTCGCCGTGAGCAGGCCATAATCCGGCAAGCCAAAGCCAGAGGCAGTCCCGGCCCCCGTCATGTAGCAGGCTCCGAAACCTGCGCGTTCAATCAGCCTGGCGGTCAGGCCATCATAGCAACCGGGCGCAGTGATCATCTCGCCTTTGGCAATTTGCGCCGCGAAACGCTGGCGTGGGGTCTGGGTCATGTCGTATCCTCCATGTTGGCGGGCAATCTACGCGGCCTGACCCAGCAGACAAGAGCGCTCTGGAGAAATCCCATGACCGATGCTCCTTTGATCGACAGCCATGCCCATGTCTGGGACAGCTCCTGCCATATGGTACCCGGGGCGCGCTATCATCCGAAATACGAAGCGACGATCGACAACTACCTGCGTGTGCTGGATGCGAATGGTATCGAGTGCGCAGTGCTGGTGCAGCCGAGCTTTCTGGGGGTGGACAACTCCTACCTGCTGGCATGCCTTGGTGCGCACCCGGACCGTCTCCGCGGCATCGTGGTGCTGGACCCGCGGATCGGTGATGCCGAGCTTGCGGACATGAATGCAGCTGGAGTTATCGGGCATCGCTACAACATGGTCGGCCGGGATGCCGGCATATTGCGCACCGGATCCTATCGAGATCTGACAGCACGTGTGACAGGGATGAACGGGTGGACGGAAATCCAGGCCCGGGGCGGTGACTGGCCGGACATTGCCCGTTTGATGAAGGATCTTCGCGCGCTTGTCATGGTCGACCATTTCGGTCTGCCCTCGGCGCTGCAATGCCCTGGAATAACAGCGTTGGCAGGGATGGACCCTGCGCGGATCAGTCTGAAGATGTCAGCGCCCTATCGCCAGTCCATGCAGGATTATGCACATGCAGTGCGCCGCTTGGTAGAACAGGATCCCTGCCCTGCCCTGTTATGGGGATCCGACTGGCCATGGACACAACATGAGGCCCAGCACAGCTATCGAGATTGCATGAACTGGTTGCAGAACTGGGCGACTCAGGAGGACCGCCGCAATATTTCATCCGCTGACAAGGCGCTGGGCTTTTAACGCGCCTTCCAGCGCCCAGATTCAGGATGCCTGGGCTGGAAATCGCAGCAACGATTCCCAAGCGCCGGCGGCTTGAACGCTGTCTAATTCGTCGTCACTGAGAGTAGAGGCCGCTGGACGCACAGATCGCAATGCGCCCAAGATGTCATCACGATGAACACCGAATCCAAGCTCGCGGCCCAAAGCCACCGCCCGGTCGACAAACTCGTCCGAGTTGGCACAGCCGGAAAGACGGGAAACCGAGTCCGGGCAAGACCGGACTTTATCAAAGAACTCACTAACCGCAGCAGGCATGCTCCACGCTCCATCTGGGAATCAATACCGCATTGTACCCCATTGTAACGCCCGTAGCACCATAACTCTTGTCAGACGGTTTCCGTCCCATCGGGTGGAACTCAATAACTTCTCGGCATCCCCAGAACATGCTGCCCAATATACGCAAGGATCATGTTCTCGGAGATCGGCGCTGTCTTGTAGAGACGAGCCTCACGCCACTTGCGCTCGATCCCGTATTCCCGTGCGAACGCAAAACCGCCATGCGTCTGCATACAAGTTTCAGCTGCATCCCAGGCGGCAGTGGCTGCGAGCATCTTGCCCGCGTTCGCCTCGGCCCCGCAGGGCGTATCGGCATCGAACATGGCCGCAGCCTTCTGGACCAACAGTTTTGCCGCTTCTGCCTCAGCCCAGGCCTTGGCTATCGGGAACTGCACACCCTGGTTCGCCCCGATCGGCTGTCCGAAGACCACGCGGTCCTTGGAGTAGGCCACCGATTTGTCAGTGAAAAACCGGGCATCCCCAAGGCTCTCATGCGCGATCAGGATTCGCTCAGCGTTCATGCCGTCGAGGATGTATTTGAAGCCCCTGCCGGGTTCCCCGATCAACGCATCTGGCGAGACCTCGAGATCCTCCATGAAGAGTTCGGTCGTGTTATGATTGATCATTGCGTCCAGCTTGCGGATCTCCAACCCGTTGCCGCGTGCCTCGCGCATGTCCACGAGAAAGCACGAGATCCCGTCCGAGCGCCGTGTCACCTGATCGGCTGGCGTCGTCCGTGCCAGCAGCAGCATCAGATCCGAGTGCTCGGCCCGGCTGGTCCAGACCTTCTGTCCGTTGATGACGTATTTATTGCCTTTCAGTTCGGCCCTCGTCTTTAGTTGTGTTGTATCAGATCCGGTCGTCGGCTCCGTCACACCAAAGGCCTGAAGCCGCAGTTCGCCCGAGGCAATGCCCGGCAGATAGCGCCGTTTCTGCTCTTCCGAGCCATGCCGCAGGACCGTTCCCATCGTATACATCTGTGCGTGGCACGCGGCGGCGTTTGATCCGGCAGCGTGGATCTCTTCGAGGATCGCACCGCCAGCCGCGAGCGGCAGCCCTGCGCCGCCATACTCCTCCGGGATCAGGGCACCCAGATAGCCCGCTTCGGTCAGCGCCGTCACAAACTCGGTCGGATACTCCGAAGCCGCGTCAAGCCGGTTCCAGTAGGCATTGTCAAACGGCTCGCAAAGCTTCGTGACACCCTCTCGGATATCCGTCCACGGATCCTCAAGCGGCAGGGCAAGGGTCATGCGGCCTCCGATGCCGGACGAAATCCTTTGGGCAGTCCGGCGCGCAGCACCTGGCCGTATTTCGGCTCATCCGGCAGGTTGGCCTCGACGATATCCCGGACAGCGCGCAGGGCCTCCAGATCAATCCCGGTGTTCAGACCCTCGGATTCCAGCAAGAACACAAGGTCCTCCAACACAATGTTGCCAGTGGCGCCGGGTGCAAACGGGCACCCGCCCAGCCCCGCGATCGAGGCATCGAAACGTCGGGCACCAGCCTCCAACGCCGCCAGGGCATTGGCGAGACCTAGCCCGCGCGTATCGTGAAAATGGGTCCAGATGGGCGTGTCACCAGCAATTGGAATGGCTTTCTCGAACAGCGAGCGCACCTGCGTCGGGCTGGCATAGCCCACTGTATCGGGCAGCATCACTTCGTCGGCACCTGCTTCCAGCACCTTCTCAAGCAGGTCCAGAGTGTCGCGTTCGGGCACATTGCCCTCCAGCGTGCATCCAAGCGCAGTCGCAAGTCCAATACCGATCCTGACATCGGGAGCCACGGCATTGCGCTCGGCAATGATTGCACGAAACCCGTCAAGACTTTCAGCCCGCGTGCGGCGCACGTTCTGCTGGTTGTGCGTCTCCGATACCGACATGACATAGTTGATCTTCGCAATCCCGGTCGTGAACCCGATCTGGGCACCCTTCAGGTTCGGGGTCAGCGCGGAGGGCTCGTATCCTGCCAGCTTCGCAGCCTCGGTTGCCACATCCACGGCATCACCGAACTGCGCTATCACCTTGGCAGGCACGAAAGAGCACACCTCGACCTCAGGTACACCCGCAGCGATATCTGCCCGGATCCAGTCCAGTTTCATGGCCGTCGGCAGCACGTCCTTGACCAGTTGCAGCCCGTCGCGTGGGCCAACATCGCGAACGATGACATCTCGTTGCATAACAATCTCCGTCAATTCGTTTGGCTAAGTGTCTGCAGACCGCGCGTGCGCGCCTCGGTCAGGCTCGCCATACAAGTGGACACGATCAGCGGCTCCATGGTGCCGCCCCGGAAGAGAAACCCCTCGGCAACGCAAGCCGCGTCGCGATATTTGATCCAGGCACGCTGTGCATCACGCAGCGCGATCTCGGCACCCTCAAGGTTTGCCGGCAGGTCCTGGTCAAGCTGTCGCATCCGTGCACGCGCCCGCTTGTACTCGGCGTTCAACGCCTTGTCCGCGCGCTGCCAATCCAGATCCGCGCACTGGTTCATGTCAAACTGCGTCTGCGCGTTCGCACAATCAAGCGCCTTAGCCGATAGGTTCAAGCTCAAAAAGACAAGCATCGCAACGGTAAGAGTACGGAACATCAGAACCTCCTACTTCCCCTTGAACACAGGCTTGCGTTTCTCGTTGAAGGCGCGCACGCCCTCCAGCCGGTCTTCGGTCGGGATGGTCGCGTTGTAGGCCGTGATCTCGAAATCATAACCCGTGGCGCGGTCCAGTTCAGTCGCCTTGTCCAGCGCGGCCTTGGCCGAGCGCACGCCGATGGGCGCGTTCTCGGCGATTGTCCGCGCGGTCTCCATTGCAGCGGGCAGCAGCTCGGCCAGCGGCAGCACCCGGTTCACCATGCCCCATTCGGCCGCCTCTTGTGCCGTGAACGGTTTGCCTGACAGCACGATTTCCTTGGCTCGGCGCACGCCCACCGCACGCGGCAGGTTCTGCGGGCCCATCATGCCAGGCATGATACCGCGCGTCACTTCGGGGAAGGCAAACCGCGCATGATCGGCCGCATAGATGAAATCGCACAGAAGCGCGATCTCGGCACCTCCGCCCATGGCCACCCCATTCACGGCGGCAATCGTGGGCTGCGGCGCCTGGATCATGGCGCGGGCGATCTGCTCGACCAGCGCGTGTTGCGAACGCCAAGTGGCATCCGTCATCCCGTCACGCTCCTTCAGATCGGCGCCCGGGCAGAACCCACGATCACCCGAGCCGGTCACGATGACCGCCCGGGCAAGATCTGCGTGAACGTACAGCTCGGTGAATAGCTCCCGCATCTCGCGCATCATGGGCGTGTTCATTGCATTCAGTCGCTCGGGGCGATTCAACGTCACGATCATGACGCCGTCTTCGCCGGTCTCGACAGTCAGTGTCTCGAATTCCATGGGTACCTCCGGAGTGGGACCATAGCGTCGGGGCCGCGCTCGGCAAACCGCCAGTTGATCAGCCGGCTGATACCTGACCTGCTTGGCAGGCCTGTGGCGCCGTGGCACATCTGGTCCGGGAGGATTTTAAATGTTGCCATTGGACGGGATCCGCGTTGTCGAGATCGGCCATTCCATAGCTGCACCCTATGCGGCGCTGGTGTTGGCGGAACTGGGTGCCGAGGTCATCAAGGTCGAGCGCCCGGGTGTTGGCGACGATTGCCGCAGTTGGGGCGCGCCTGTAGAGGGAGCCGCTCCGACCTTCCACGCAATGAACCGGCTGAAACGGTCGGTCGAAGTGGACATGAAGGCCGCCGAGGGACGCGAGACGATCCACCGGCTGGCTGCGATCTCGGATGTGGTCATACAGAACCAGAAACCCGGGCTCGCTGAAAAGCTTGGCTTTGACGGAGCCACGCTACTCGGGCTCAATCCCGGGTTGGTGCATGTGAACATCCACGCCTTCGGGCCTGTGGGACCGCTCGCGGACAAGCCGGGCTACGATCCACTGATGCAGGCCTTTGCCGGGCTGATGAGTGTGACGGGAGAACCCGGGCGCCCTTCGATTCGCGTCGGGCCCTCGATCATCGACATGGGCACGGGCATGTGGGTGGTGATCGGCGTATTGGCCGCACTGCTGCAACGCGGGCAGACCGGAAAGGGTACCGTGGTGGATACGGCCCTCTTCGAGACGGCTTTGGGATGGATGGCCTATTTCCTGCCAATCTTTACTGCAACCGGCAAAGCCCCGCAAAAGGCAGGATCGGGGACAGTCATGATCTGCCCCTATCAGATCTTCCAGTGCGCAGATGGCGAATTGATGATCGCCGCAGGGAATGACTCGCTATTTGCCAGATTGGCCGACGTTCTGGGCATGCCGGAATGGGCCACGGACCCACGGTTCCTGCGCAATCCCGACCGTGTGGCGAACCGAGCGGTGCTATGTGCGCTTATCGAAGGAGAGACGGCAAAGCGCCAACTTGCGGATCTGGCCGGGGACCTGGAAGACGCCCGGGTGCCAAACGCTCCCGTTCAGGACACAAGCCAGATCGCGGATCATCCACAGACCTTGGCAGCCGGCATCAAGCGCGGGGCCGGTCCGCTGGAGTTCTTTGGCCTGCCCATCAGACTCGGTGGAGCACGGCCTGACCGCGACCCCGTTGGCCCGGACCGCTCGCCTACTCTGGGCGCTGACAATGACTGGCTCCGCGCCCTGTTTGACGAAGATCAAAAGGGTGGATGAAATCATGGTTCTGGCGCGCCTGAACGCCCGTTCCGTGATATGACCGTACGACAACAAGGGAGAGATCGCCATGAACATGCAATCCGGTATCATTGCGTCTGACGCGCCAATCGCCGAACAGCTTGCAGAGTTTGCCTCTGGCCTTGACCATGACAAGGTCCCCGCGAAGGTCCGGACCCGCGCCATGTACCACATGCTGGATGCAGCCGGGATCGCAGTTGCCTCGACGCGCTATCCCTTTGCACACCCGGTGCTGGCCGGGTTGCAGGCACTGGGCGACACTGGCGATGTTCCCGTCTTCGGCATGTCTGCCCGGTTGAGCCCGCGCGACGCCGCGACCATGAACGGCTATCTCTGCCACGGGCTGGATTATGACGACACGCATATCACGGGTGTCACGCACCCGACATGTTCCGTCCTGCCTGCCGTTCTGTCCGCATCGGCCATGTCGGGCGCCTCGGGGCGCGAGGCCGTCACGGCATTCATCATCGGTGTCGAAGCTGCGGCGCGGATCGGAACAGCGGCACAGGCCGCATTCCATCAGGTAGGTTTCCACCCAACCGGCATTGTCGGCGTTTTCGCCTGTGTGCTGGCAGCAGGGCGGCTGATGGGCCTGAACACGGTACAGTTGGAAAACGCGCAAGGTCTGGCGCTGTCGCAGGCGTCAGGGTCCATGGCGTTTCTGGAAGACGGCGCGTGGAACAAGCGTTTCCACCCGGGCTGGGCGGCGCAGTCTGCCCTCACCGCCTGCGCACTGGCCCGCGAGGGCTTTGTCGGCGCGTCAAACCCCTACGAAGGCCGGTTTGGATTTTATAACATCTTCGGCGGCAAGTTCACCGATTGGGTCGACCTCTCCTACGCAACCGCCGGGCTCGGGACGACATGGGAGCTGATGGAGACAGGCATCAAGCCGTATCCAACCTGCCACCTCACCCATGCCTGCATTGACGCAGCACTGGCTCTGCGAGGTCATGTGGATCCTGCGCAAGTTACAAAGATCGAAGCCCGCATCCCACATCAGGGCTTCCCGGTGGTCTGTGATCCGGTCGAGAACAAGTTGAAACCGACCTCGGACTATGACGCCAAGTTTTCGCTGCACTATCTGACGGCATGCGCGCTTATCCGGGGGCGGCTGACGCTTGACGAGTTGGAGCCCGAATTCTTCACGGATCCGGAAATTCTGGCACTCACGTCCAAGGTGACCCATGCAGCATATCCTGACAGTCCCTTCCCTGCAGCCTATTCCGGCGGGCTGACCATCACTATGGCCGATGGTACGACGCATGAGCACAACGAGCCAGTCAACCGCGGTGCCGCCGACCGTCCCTTGTCGAACGCGGACATCGTTGCGAAGTACCGTGACAATGCCGCGCTTTGGGCGGGACCTGCCAAGGTAGCGGCTATGGAAACGGCCATGCTGGAGCTGGAGGCCGCGCCATCAGCGGTCGAGGCGCTAGGGGTGTTTGCGGCCTAGCGTCTCGGGAACGATCTGGGCAGACGGAAATCGGTTGCTGCGTCGAACACAATGACAGGCAGCGAACAATCAGTTCGGGATTTGCCCGAAGCGCGTTAGCCCTTGCTCGGCACGATCAACAAGACAGCCGCCAGAACTGCATTGATCGAGGCCACGCAAAGCAACGGCACAGTGTAGCCGCCGGTCAGTTCGATCATCGCCCAGATAATGGGAGGCGAGGCCATCCACCCGATGGACAGGAACGCGAAGGCGCGCCCGTTCAGTTCGGCCAGATCGCCCGGATCGACACGAAAGCTCATGGCCGTCACGAAAACCGAATTCCAGCACTGGCCCGATATCCCGCAGGCCACCGCCAGCGGGATCAGCACCCAGCCAGGTGTCTCTGTCGTGACACCAAGCAGTCCAACCGAGGCCACAACAGTGACGATCGCGATCCCCGCCAGCACCCACTGCGCATGCCCGATCCTGTCGGTAAGCCAACCCAGAACCGGACGACCGATCAGTGCTGTCAGATGCAGATTCGACACAAAAAGGCCAGCCTCGACCGGGCCGAGCCCCGCAATTTCCAGCAAATAGAGGTAGCTGAAGGTCGTCACCGCCGTCTGCGTCAGCGCAAAGCAAAGCCCGATGCTCCACAAAAAGCGAAGCTGCTGGGGAATGACGAAGATCTCGCGAAGGCGACGAAGCGGGCCGCCAGGACGGGCGGGCGCAGCCTCGACGTGGAACAGACGGGCAGCCAACAGGGCAAACAGCATGGCCGCCAGCAGCACAGCGCTTATGGAAAGCACTCCCGCCTGCCATCCAGCCCACAGCATGAAAGGTGGCAGAACCCGACCCAACATACCGGCAGCCAGCGGAACCGAGGCATGGCGGAGCGACAGAAAGAGCCCGCGTTGCTCGGGCCGCGCGGTTTGCGTCACAAGTGTCATGCCAACCGGACCTTGCGGGCCATAGCCGAGCCCAAACAGGAACGCCGCGAGCATTGCGCCGATCCAGCTGCCCGTCAGCACCAGCGCCATCGCGCCGGTCATCACGGCGAAGAAGCGTGCCACGGCGCCCGCGCCACCAAACCTGCGCACCCATGCTCCGGTGAAAGCGCTGGACAGCAAGGCTCCCAGAAAGGTGAACGTCAGGGACAGGCCAAAGTCGCGCTCGTTCAGCCCCGTCTGGATGGCCAGTTCCGGGGCCAGCAAGCCGAACGACCAGAACCCCACCGCCGCTGCAAACTGGCTGAAGCCTGCGGCTAGCAGGACGGGAACGGCGCGCGATGTCATGGCAGCACCCTAGGCTGAGCCTGCGCCCGGACCGACGCCCCATGCCGGGTGTGATGCGGATATCACGGGGCTGATGGCAGATGCTTGACCAACGCCCCGCGCCCAGTGTTGATGATGCCATGGCAGCGCCCCAACAAACTGGCCCCCTCTCAGGGTTTCGTGTGGTCGAAGTCGGCCATTTTATCGCAGCCCCTCTGGCCACGCGCGTACTGGCCGATATGGGGGCCGAGATCATCAAGATCGAGCCTCCGGGCGGCGACCCGGTGCGGGGCTGGGGCGCGCAGATGGATGGCAACTCGCTCTGGTGGTCCTATCATGCGCGCAACAAGAAGTCGGTGCGGCTGAACCTGAAAGACCCTGCGGCGCGGGATATTGCGTTGGGTCTGGTCGAAAAGTCAGATGCCGTGATCGAGAACTTCCGTCCCGGCCTCATGGAAAAGCTGGGCCTTGGCCCGGATAGCCTGGCCGAGGTGAAACCCGGCTGCGTGCTGGTCCGTGTCTCCGGCTTCGGCCAAACTGGCCCGCGCGCCAAGGACGCCAGTTTTGGCATGATCGGTGAGGCGCTGGGCGGCATTCGCTACCTGACAGGCTACCCGCCCGAGCAGTCGGACCTGCCGCCCGTACGTACAGGTGTCTCGATTGGCGATTCCATTGCGGGGCTTTACGGCGCGATTGGTATCCTTGCGGCCTTGCTGGAGCAGCGAGGGACACCGCCCGCTCCCGGCACACCCGCCCGCATTGTGGACGTAGCGCTGACTGAAAGCGTGCTGAGCCTGCTGGAAGGCATCCTCCCGGAATACGGCGCCTTGGGGAAGGTGCGCCAACCTGCCGGCGCGCGACTGCCCGCGGCGGCGCCCTCATCGGCCTATCCGTGCAAGGATGCATTCGTGCTGATCGGCGCGAATTCGGACCCGCTGTTCGCACGACTATGCCAGCTGATGGACCGTGAAGAGCTGATTGAGGACGCGCGCTTCCTCGACAACCCTGCCCGCGTCGCCAATATCGATGCCATCGATGCGATCATCGGGGCGTGGACTGGAGAGCGCAGCGCCGCCGAGGTGCTGAGACAGCTCGAGGCTGCTGGCATCCCTTCGTGCAAGATCTATTCGGCCGAGGATATCGTTGCCGACACCCAGTACAAGGCCCGAGAAGCCGTGCGCGCAGTGCCCGACGCGGTGCATGGTCAGGACATCCTGCAACCCGCACCCGTGCCGCGCTTTCCGGGCAACAACCCCGAGAGCATCGCATGGGCCGGGCCCGCCATCGGCCAGCACAACGAGGACGTGCTGAAAGGCTTGCTTGGAATGACGGATGCGGACTACGAGCGCTTGAAATCGCAAGGCACCATCTGAGGAGAACGACGTGACTGCAACCGGATGGACCGGCACGCTGCTGCACATTCACATCACGCCCGCCAAATCCCAGCCCATGCAGCGGTTGGCGGAAGCGAACCTTATCGAGGGTCAGGGGATCGAGGGCGACCGCTATGCGCTGGGAACAGGCACCTACTCCATCAAGCCCGGCGAGGATCGGCAGGTCACGTTGATCGAGGCCGAGATGCTGGCGCGCGTCGCTGCCGATGACGGGCACGAGATCACGGTGGACAAGCACAGGCGCACCCTGACAGTCGAGGGCGTGCCACTACAACATCTGGTCGGCCTCCGCTTTCGCGTTGGCGCGACTGTGCTGGAGGGCGTGCGCATCAACCAGCCCTGCAAATACCTGAACCTGATGCTGAAGCGGGATGTCTACATGCCGCTCTGGAATCGCTCGGGGCTCAACTGCAAGGTGATCAAAGGCGGAACGATCCGCCCTGGGGATACCTTGGAGGCGGGCTGAGTGCGCATTGGCGCGATTGCGGACATCCATGGGAACTGTCTAGCCTTGGAAGCCGTGCTGGCTGATATCGCAAATCAGAATGTGGATAGGGTTGTGAATCTGGGCGACCACCTCAGTGGTCCGCTTGAAGCAGGGCGCACTGCGGATCTGCTGATGAGCCAAGATCATCTCTCTATCCGGGGCAATCACGACCGCTTGCTGATTGAAACGGATCCAGCCGATATGGACGCATCTGACCTCGCAGCATACCAAGAGATGACGCAAGAACATCATGCATGGCTACAGACGCTGCCAGCGACTGACACAATCGGTGACGAGATTTTTCTTTGCCACGGCACACCCGCACATGACGAGACCTACTGGCTGGAAGCTGTGGATACAGCAGGACAGGTGATGCGGGCCTCTCAGGAAACGATCGAAGCGCGCGGGGAAGGTCTCTCGTATCCGTTGATCTTTTGTGCGCACACCCACATCCCCCGGGCCGTACGCCTTTCGGATGGGCGGCAAGTGGTGAACCCCGGCAGCGTAGGCTGTCCGGCATACACAGACGATGCGCCTGTGGATCACGTGGTCGCAACCGGCACACCAGATGCGAGCTATGCGATTGTTGAGAAAGTCCGGGACGATTGGCAGGTGTCCTTCCGGATGGTGCCCTATGACCATATGGCCATGTCCCGTCTCGCGGCAGCGCGTGGCCGTCCAGACTGGGCCGAGGCGTTGGCCACTGGCTGGATCAACTGAACCCTATGCCCCAACCCAGTCTGACCATAGGCCTCGTTGCGGCAGTCTTCGTCCTGATCATCTGGTCCGGGTTCATCGTGTTCGCGCGCGCGGGCGTTCTGGCAGGGCTGACACCATATGACGTCGCGGCGCTCAGGTTTCTGGTTGCGGGCGTCTTGACTGTGCCGTTTGCATATTGGTGGTGGCCGCGCCACCTGCCTGTCCGGATCCAGGTGCTGCTGGCGCTCTCGGGGCCCGGTGCAATCTATTCGCTGATGATCTTTGCGGGACTTGCCAACGCGTCCGCGGCCTATGGGGGCGTCTTCTCCAACGGGGCGTTGCCGATTTTCACCATGATCATCGCGATGGCGGTTGCAGGCACGCGGCCGAAAGGCGCGCAGGTCATCGGCGCACTGATCATCATCGCAGGCGGCGTCATGGTGGCCTGGCGTGGGCTGAACGCGGGCGGAGCAGATGTCGCGCTGGGCATAGTGCTGTTCCTGGGCGCCTCCTGCCTGATTGCCACGTACATCTATGCGCTGAAGCACTGGAACGTGACGCCCAAACAGGCGCTCACCATCATCAACATCCCGAACGGACTGGTATACCTGCCTATCTGGGCGCTGTTCCTGCCCTCGACGATGAGCTCGGTGCCCATGGATACCGTGGTGGCGCAGGCGCTCTTCCAGGGTCTGGGGCCGGGCTATCTGGCTGTGATGATATTTGCGATGCTGGCTTTCCATCTGGGGGCCACGCCGACGGCGGCGGTCTCGGCCGCGGTTCCGGCAGCGGCAGCCGTCTTGGCTATCCCGGCACTCGGCGAGATCCCGACTCCCTTGGAATGCGCGGGCATCGCAGTCGTGACCTTGGGGCTTGGGTTGCTGATCCGAGGTCGCTAGGCTGATACAATGACAGATGACCTCAAGACATATCAGGCGACGTCCGGGCGGCTGGAGCCGGTCTGGACGCTGGAGATCCAAACCTTGCCACGAGATGTGGACCGTATTCTGAACGCCGTGATGGCGGTGCACTCCCTCAGCTATGGCCGCTACCAGCGCAATGCCAGCGTGTCCGCTGTGGGCAAGGAAACCGCACAACCCGAGCCTGGCTCCACTACGACCACCCATGTGGCGGGTTTCGAAGCAGGCGCGACCGAAACCTATCCCATGCTCGAACTGAAGATCTCGATTGAGCGCAACCAAAGCGTTTTGGCGCGCGTAATGAACGCTGTCATCGGAGCTCATCACTATGAAGAGCCGGTGATCTTTGTGCGCGAGGACTGGGCCAGCCGCGCGGCTTATGATCCGACCAGTGACAACCCCAATCGTTGGTGGAACGATGGTCAAGGGCTACCAGCCAAGGTGGCGTTGGTAGACGATGAGAGGCATTGAATGATCTATGCAGATGTGAATGTCGAGCGCCTATGGTCCCGCCAACAGGAGACTGACCGTATCGGCGCCACGCAAGCAGGCGGCGCGCATCGCATGGCGTTGACGGCAGAGGACATCGCCTCGCACCGGCTGATCGCCGACTGGGCGCTGGCCCGCGGTTGGCGCATCGATCTGGACGATATCGGTAACATGTTCATCCGGCGCGCGGGGATAGAAGACGTGCCACCCATCTCCTCCGGCTCGCACACAGACAGCCAGCCAATGGCGGGGCGGTTTGACGGCATGCAAGGCGTACTGGCCGCATTTGAGGCCCTGGAAGCTATCGACGACGCAGGCATCGCCACCCGCGCACCCCTGGAAGTTGCCATATGGAACAACGAGGAAGGGCCGCGCTTCAACCCGGCTTGCATGGGCTCGGCAGTCTACGCGGGCGTACGAACGCTGGAAGAGTTGATCGACCAGATCTCGCCGGACGGCGTGCGACTTGGAGATGCGATTGACGCCCTGCGCGCCGCTATTCCGGAGGCAGGCCATCGCGCCATCGGGGCGCCCATCGGGGCTTTCATCGAGAGCCATATCGAACAGGGGATCGAACTGGAGGCCTCGGGCACCACACTGGGGATCGTCACGGGCATGCAGGGCTACCGGCGCTGGCGCGTGGATGTGCGCGGCGAGGACGCCCACTCTGGCACGCAGCCGATATCACGCCGCAAGGACGCGTTTGTGGCTGCCACGGAGATGGCGGTGGCGTTGCGCAATGCATTTGCGGATGACACGGACGAGATGCGTTTCACCATCGGCAGGTTTGAAGTGCACCCGGGCGGCATCTCGGTCGTACCGGGGCATGTGCACTTCACGATTGATATGCGCCACCCGAACTCGGATCTGATCACGCAATCCGGCAACCGGGTCGAGGAGATCTGCCGTGAAAACGCTGGCCCCTGCTCGGTCGAGATCGACGAGTTCATCACATCGACCACTCTGGAGTTCCCCGATGACATTCGGGCGCGTCTGACCGCCGCCGCCGAACGGCGCGGCATTTCAAACCAGCCAATCTTTTCACGCGCCTCGCATGATGCGCGGCATATCTCGCGGCTTTGCCCGGCGGGAATGGTGTTCATCCCCTGCAAGGACGGTATCTCGCACAACGAAGCAGAGAGCGCCGAGAAAGACGATTGCGCTGCCGCCGCTCAGGTCATTTCGGATGTGCTGCTGGATCTGGCCGGGCGAGCGTAAGACACTTACGCTCTGGGTTTCCACATCAGGATCGAAGCAATCGCGGCCTTCAAAAACTCGTTGCGAGGATCGTCCGGTACGGCATCGAGGCAGCTCTCGAGATCCTTCTTGAGAATGCCAACAGTGGTTTCAGGATCATAGCCACCACGGGCAAACTCGATCTTGTCGAAGTTGGATCCAAACCAGGTCTGCCCGGAACTGTCATGCATCAGCGCAAGCAGACGTTCTTCGTCAATGTCCAGCCCGTCTGCCCAGTCCAGCGCTTGTCGGACGGCGGCCGCAGCGGAGAGGCCGACAAAATTATTGAGGACCTTTGCCGTCATTCCAGCTCCCGCACCGCCCATGCGGTGAAGGGCGGAACCCATGGTGCGGATGATCGGCTCAAGCGTGTCCAGAGCATCGTCCGGCCCGCCCAGCATGAACGAGAGCCGCGCTTCGTCTGCGGCGATCTGTGCACCCGACATAGGCGCGTCGATCAACGTGATACCCGCAGGTATTCGCGTGGCCAGATCCGACAGATAGCGCGGCGACAGCGTGGACGAGATCACCAGATACCTCAGATGCGACGCCTTGGTGAGGATTGCCTGCTCACCAAACAGCAAGGCTTCTGTCTGGGCGATGTCGCGAACGACGGAGAATATCACCTCGCGATCAGCCGCAAAGCTGGCTGCATCGGCTGCCATGTGATTGGCGAACTCACCGAACTCGTGGACCGGGCGGATGTCGAACCCGGTGGCATCCAGCCCGGCGCGCTCCATGGCACGCACCATGCCAAACCCCATGCGCCCGCAACCTGCGACACCGATCTTCATGGAAGTGCTCCTTAGGCCGCAAGCGCCGTCCGGTTGGCGGCGGGGGTGGGTGGGTGGGCCGCTGCCAACCGGACGGCGCGACCCTTCAGGTCAGGTCGCAGTACCCGGCTCTCCGCAAAGCAGCGGTCGGCGGTCACGCCCGGTGATACGTAACTCCAACCCCTGGTTCGTGCCGTTCAGCAGCCGGGCCAGCAGCCCTTCTTCGTCCCGCAACATGCGCCAGCAAAGGACCTCGTCCTCCTGATCGGATTCGTAGAGGAAGCAGATCTGCGCGCCATGCGGCCGCCAGTACCCCTCGACGCAACTTCCATCAGAATAGCGCCAGCGCGTCTTGCCGCTGGAATCAAAGCTCTCGGACCCGAAAGGGCGACCATCGCGTTCAAAATACAGCGTCCAGCCTTCCGAGTACTCACGAAACTCGGATGGACTGATAGGCACTTCCTCATCGGCAAGTGCGGGGAGCGTCAGGCAAAAGGCCAGAACAAATGCAGCTATTGATTTCATGTGTACAATTATGGACGCGTTCATCGCCTCAGAGCAACCGGAATGTGATCGTTTCCGGCTCGAGACAAATGCTGTCCGAACATGCCTGCAGGTTCAGCGTCACGATATCTTTTTCCAAGCTGACCGGGATCTCGAGATGACCGTCATAGACACGGATGGGTGCCTGCGCGAAACCAAGCGAAACTTTCTCGCCTGCAGGCCATGTCGCACTGGCACCCGCCAGCGAGACACCGATCAACCAATCCGCACCAGGCTTGTGCGCGTTCAGATGCCATCCCTCAGCGATGTCGATGTAAAGTCGCTCGCCCGCCAGATGCACGCGCACGACGCCCTTGGCGGCCAGTTGTCTGCGCCCGCTTTCGCCGGCATCCATTATCCGGCTTGCGATCAGGGCATCGGTGCGTAGAAGCGGGTCCTCGGACATCGGAGCGGAAAGGGCACTGCTCAGCTCCTCGGCGCGGGCGCGGTGTCTCAGCGCGCTGTTCACAAGGTCCTGGGAAGAAGAGGCGATGCCTGCACGGCCAGTATCGGTCGCTTCGACAGCGTTCCCGACAATCGAGCGACGCGACAACCGCGCCAAAAGCTCCAGCGTAGAGCTTTCGCCCGAGGGCACAGCCCCATCCGAGTTTTCATAGATAGGACCCAGCGGCCCATCCGCTGCGGCCATCTTCAGACGCCCAAGCCCATCGCCAAATCGCAACCAGAGGGTCTCGGCAAGCAGGTTTGCCCGCACATGCCATTTCGCCTCACCGGTCGCATCGGCGAGGGATAGATAGCCCAGCGCAAGCCATGCATAGTCCGCCAGCGCGCCCTCCTCGCGGGATTGCCCAGCCGCCCAAAGCCGATGCAGGCGCTGTCCATCCCAGAGCCGATCCCACAGGGTTTCTCCCGCACGTGCCGCCTGCGAGATGTAGCGGGGCTCCTTAAAGGCGGCCCCGCCTTCGGCGAGTGCACGGATCATCAGACCATTCCATCCGGCGATGATCTTCTCGTCACGGAATGGACGGTGCCGGGCCTCGCGCGCGATCCGTGCCGTCTCCAAGATAGGATCGACCTGTTCAAAATCAGGCGCTTCGCCCAGCTCAAAGTGGATGACACCGCCTGCATCCAGCGTCGGCGTCTCTTCAAGGCCCAAAGCCATCACGGCCGCAACGCCTGCCACAGCCTGCATTTGCTCTGGCGTGAAAATATAGAATGCCCCCTCCTCGCGTTCGCCCGAAGCGTTCAGGCTGTCAGCATCTTCGGCAGCATAGAAAGCACCATCAGGGTCGGTCATATCCCGCGCTATGTACGCGAAAGTCCGCTCGGCAGCGCGTCGAAAGATCTCCTCGCCGGTGATCTCCCAACCCTCGATGAAGGCGCGCGCCAGAAGTCCCTGATTGTACAGCATCTTCTCGAAGTGCGGGGTGCGCCAATTCGGATCAACAGTATAGCGATGGAACCCACCACCGACCTGATCGTGGATACCGCCTGCCGCGATGGCGTAAAGTGTCTCGGTCGCGACGCTAAGGCTGGCCTCATCGCCGGTGCGCCGCCAATGCTCCATCAGAAACAGCAGATAGCCTTCCTGCGGGAACTGCTGCCCGTGGCTGAATCCGCCCTCCAGCGCGTTGTGCATGTCCAGCAACTGCGCGGCGGCGCGTTCATGGACCCGGTCAATCAGCGGCACGGACTGGTTCGAAGACATCTGCGTGACTTGTCGCACCGCATCGGAAAGCTGACCGGCAAGCCCCTGCATCTCGCTCCGCTGTGCTGGGTCCCACCATGCCGCGCTGACCAATTGAAGGATCTCGGCAAACTGATCAGGCGGAAAGTAGGTGCCAGTGTGGAAGGGCTGTCCGTCCGGCAACAGGAACACCGAGTTCGGCCAGCCTGCCTGCCCCTGCTGGATCTGCGTCGCGGTGATGTAGAGGTGATCGAGCTCGGGCATTTCCTCACGGTCAATCTTGATGGCGATGAACCCGGCGTTCAGCAACGCGGCGATCGCTTCATTGTCGAAGCTTTCCTCCTCCATCACGTGGCACCAATGGCAGGTGGCGTAGCCGACCGACAGAAAGATCGGCATGTCACGGGCCACAGCCTCGGCCAGCGCCTCTTCGGACCAGGGCCACCAATCGACCGGATTGTGCGCGTGCTGGATCAGGTAGGGCGAGGCTTCCTCGATCAGCCGGTTAACGAAACGGGCCTTGCCTGCGTCTTTCAGGTGCGTGCGCGGAACGTAGCCCGCGCCTTTGGCCGCATAGGCCGCTTCCAACCGTGCATGAACCACAGGATCGCGGTCGACGTTCGGGGGCATATCGGCCGCTTTCGCAGAGCCTCCAATCGTTGCAAGCACAAGTGCCGGACAGACCACGGCGAAACGGAAACTGGACATTCGGACCTCACAGCTGCACGCTTGGAACCCTGCCCGCCTGCTGTGCAAAGGGCAACGCAACGGCATCTGATCTCAAGAAGCTGTGATCCTGGCGTCGATGTGAAGGTCCGAGGCAACGATTTCTCGTTTTTGTGCTATGCTTCTCGGATGATGAAAACTTTGATTCCGGCCGCCTTTGCCACGCTGTTCGCTTTGCTGGCCGGCCCCGCTGTCGCGGATTTCAAGATAGGCGTCCGCCTTGGGCCCACGACCGTCGTCGCGGGGTCGGTGGGTGTTCGCGGCCAGATCGTGTCTGGAGCGCAGCGTAAAAGACAGGGGGAACACGCCCTACGCAGGACGGAACGCCGCGCAAAGCGGTATCCGGACGGGTACCCCTATCGTCACCGCCCCCGCACACTTGTAATCTACCGCGACCGTCCAACCGTGCAACAGCAGCCGAGCGATCCGGTCCCGCAAATTGCGGACCCTTTGCAAACCACACTGCCAAACCCGCAGGAAGCGGCTCTACCTGAACCGTCGAACCCGGCGGGACATGCGAGGATCGCGCGTGCGCCAGCCGCTGCGCGGCCGCTTCTGATGGTTGGAGAAAATCTGCCATCCGGTATCCCGCATGTCACTCTGGATACGGACCGCTTTGACTTGCCCCGCGCGCCCGAGGGCGAGATCTATGTCCGGTTCCGCACACAGGTTCTGCGCATCACCCAGATGACCCGGCGTATCACTGCCGTGCTGGATCAGTGACAGCCTGACAACAACGATTGTCGCGTTTCTCTGCATGATGTCGGATAGGCGCGACCTGCTTCCCCCTTGTCGGTATATTGAGAATTTGTTCTGGTATGCAGGCGCGACTATTTTCTGGTATACCAAGAACCACAACAGATCTGCCGGAGGAAGCAGCCCATGAGCCCGCTCGACAACAATGCCAGCCGCAAAGGTGTGTGGAAAGATGGCTCCGGCAAGGGACGCCGCACGCCGAAGGGTCGGCAGACCTCTGATCAGGCTCTGAGTGATGTGCGCACGCTGCTGGGCGACCGACCGCGCAGACGGGATCTGCTGATCGAGCACCTGCACCTTATTCAGGACGCGCACGGTCACCTGTCATCCCAGCATATGGCGGCACTGGCTGAGGAAATGCGCCTCGCTCAGGCCGAGGTCTACGAGGTCGCCACGTTCTATGCGCATTTTGACGTGGTAAAGGAAGACGAGACGCCGCCACCGGCCATCACGATCCGCGTCTGCGATTCCCTATCCTGCGAGCTTGCAGGCGCACAGCAGCTTAAGGCGGCGCTGGAAGCGGGACATGATGCGTCCGAAGTTCGCGTCCTGCGCGCGCCCTGCATGGGCCGCTGCGACACGGCGCCAGTATTGGAAATCGGTCACGCCCATATCGACCATGCAACGCCCGAGAAAGTGGCGCATGCGATTCAAACGCAACATTTTCATGCAGACATTCCAGAGTATCAGGCACTGGACAACTATGTGGAAGCTGGCGGCTACGAAACTCTGCTCGGATTGCGCGATGGCGCACGGACACCCGATGACGTGCAGGATTCGATCCTGGCCTCCGGGCTGCGCGGCCTTGGCGGGGCTGGTTTCCCATCGGGCCGCAAATGGTCCTTCGTGCGCGCAGAAAAAGGCCCGCGCTATCTGGCCGTCAATGGCGATGAGGGCGAGCCAGGCACGTTCAAGGATCGCTATTACCTGGAACGGGAGCCGCACTTCTTCCTCGAGGGCATGCTGATCGCCGCGTGGGCAGTCGAGGCTGAAACCTGCTTCATCTACATGCGCGACGAATATCCGGCAGTGCTGAAGATCCTCGCCGACGAGATCGCGGCGCTTGAAGCTGCGGGCATCGTGAAGCCTGGTTACATCGATCTGCGCCGCGGTGCGGGCGCCTATATCTGCGGCGAAGAGAGCGCCATGATCGAATCGATCGAAGGCAAACGCGGCTTGCCACGGCATCGCCCACCCTATGTCGCACAAGTCGGCATCTTCGACCGCCCGACGCTGGTGCACAATGTCGAGACGCTCCATTGGGTCACGAAGGTCTGCCGCGAAGGTCCGGAATGTCTGAACAGCACCGAGAAGAACGGACGCAAGGGACTGAGATCCTATTCGGTTTCGGGCCGGGTCAAGAATCCTGGGGTTTATCTTCTGCCCGCGGGCTCGACGATTATGGACCTCATCGAGGCATGTGGCGGCATGCTGGATGGTCAGACCTTCAAGGCTTACCAGCCGGGCGGCCCCTCGGCGGGCCTGTTGCCCGCATCCATGAACGATATTCCACTGGATTTCGATACGCTGCAACCGCACGGCACGTTCATCGGATCGGCAGCCGTGGTCGTATTGTCGGATAAGGACAGGGCGCGGGACGCTGCACTGAACATGCTGCGTTTCTTCGAAGATGAAAGCTGCGGGCAATGCACCCCCTGCCGCGTCGGCTGCGAGAAAGCGGTGAAACTGATGCAGGCAGACCAGTGGGATCAGACCCTGCTGGAGGAATTATGCGAGACCATGGTCGATGCCTCTATCTGCGGTCTGGGTCAGGCCGCACCAAACCCGATTCTGCTGACGATGAAGCACTTTGCGGATGAGATCTAAGGCTGGCGCAGGCCTGCTGCTCAATCTGCCGATTGCTTTTCTGATGGCGGTTCTCTGCCAAACGATTGGCATGGGACCAGCGTTTGCTGAGTACGCCCATTGCTACCGGGGCGAGCCACCAGCGGGAAGCAAGGTTTCTGAAGAACGGCGGGTGCAACTATTCTTTTTGGGTTATGCGCTTTCTCCCGTGATCTATCGCGGCATGTGCCGGTTGACCGACGAACGGGACGCCAACTACATCGACTGGCTCTTGTCACACCCTGGTTGCGCCCGAAACAGCGACATCGGCGACGAGTTCCATAAGATCCTGGAGGTCGATCTCGAGACGCTGCCGGACTTCGATAATCTGCCCGTTGTCCGCCGAGAGCATCCTGAGTTCATGGCAGAAATGTGTGCGATCGTCCGAACGCTTCCAATGCCTGATGGCGTGTCATCCGACTGGCAATCGCCCGAGTACCGAAAGGCATGGAGTGCGGGCGAAATAGAGATGCAAGGCATCCGCGAACAGTTCCGAAAGGAACACCCCGGCGTCCTGAAGTAACCCCTCTTGCAATCCGCGCGCATCCAGCCCATGTTCCGCGCCCAGATGAAAACCCATACGGAGACCACATGGCCAAGGAAGAAACTCTCGAATTCCCCGGCATCGTTTCCGAGCTTTTGCCGAATGCGACATTCCGGGTGAAGCTTGAGAACGGCCATGAAATCATTGCCCACACCGCAGGCAAGATGCGCAAGAACCGCATTCGCGTCCTCGCCGGTGATCAGGTTCAGGTGGAGATGACGCCTTATGACCTGACCAAGGGCCGGATCACATACCGCTACAAA
>JBGCFK010000388.1:0-3117 GCA_045106875.1 Paracoccaceae bacterium
GTGATGATGGCGATCCCGTCGCTGATATTCGCGCTCCTGATCATCACGATCGTGGGACAGTCGACCATCAACATGATCCTCGTGATTGCGGTGCTCGACTCCACACGGGTCTTCCGTCTGGCCCGTGCGGTCGGGCTTGGAATCGTGGTCATGGACTATATCGAGGCGGCAAAACTGCGCGGTGAGGGCCTTGGCCATCTGGTGTTCAAGGAGATCCTGCCCAACGCAACAGCGCCGCTGCTGGCCGAGTTCGGGCTGAGGTTCTGCTTCGTGTTCCTGACCATCGCAGCCTTGTCGTTCCTCGGTCTGGGCATTCAGCCACCACTGGCCGATTGGGGCTCGATGGTTCGCGATCTTGCGCAGTTCATCAACTACGCTGCGTTCGCACCAGCCGCTGCCGCACTGCCACTGATGGCCGCCGGAGCAATTGCTCTGCTGACCGTCGCTGTCAACTTTGTGGTCGACTGGATGTTGCAGCGGTCTTCGGGCCTGAAGGAGTAATGCAATGAGCACTTCCAACCAGGAACTACTGGTCAAGATCCGGGGCCTCAAGATCGAGGGCCGTGCGGACGAGACCTGGAACGAGATCGTCCACGGTGTGGATCTCGACTTGCACAAGGGTGAAGTCGTCGGTCTGATCGGCGAGTCCGGTGCAGGCAAGTCCACTATCGGGCTTGCCGCGATGGGGTTCTGCCGCGATGGGTGCCGGATCTCGGCCGGCTCGGTCGAGTTCGACGGTATCGATCTTGTGAACGCCTCTTCGGGTGTGAAGCGAGGGCTTCTTGGCAAACGCATTGCCTATGTGGCGCAATCTGCAGCGGCCAGCTTCAATCCGGCACACCAGCTGATTGACCAGCATACCGAAGCACCAGTCCAGCACGGGGTGATGTCCAAGGCCGAAAGCCAGAAGGACGGCATGGCGCTTTATGAAGCACTGCGCCTGCCCGACCCTGAGAATATCGGGTTTCGCTACCCGCACCAGGTGTCCGGTGGGCAGCTGCAAAGGGCCATGACTGCGATGGCCATGTCCTGCAAACCCGACCTGATCATCTTCGACGAGCCGACCACGGCGCTGGATGTGACCACCCAGATCGAGGTTCTCGCCTCGATCCGCGACATCGTCCGCGACTACAACACTGCCGCGATTTACATCACGCACGATCTGGCAGTGGTGGCGCAGATGGCCGATCGCATCAAGGTGCTGCTGAAGGGCGACGAGGTCGAGGAAGCCGACACCCGGACTATGCTGACCAAGCCGACGCAGGACTACACCAAGTCACTCTGGGCCGTGCGATCGTTCCAACGTGACCAGAAACCCATGGCCGCCACAGATGCGACACCTGCCATTCGCTGTGAGAACGTTGTCGCGGCCTATGGCAAGGTTCAGGTGATCCACGGCGTCAGCTTCGACATCCATGCGGGTCGCACGGTTGCGGTTGTGGGCGAATCCGGTTCAGGCAAGTCCACCATGGCACGCTGCATCACCGGATTGTTGCCGCCGAAGCAGGGACAGATCTATGCCAATGGCGAGGCTCTGCCAGCAGACTATCGACGCCGATCGAAGGACCAGTTGCGCCAGGCGCAGATGATCTACCAGATGGCGGATACGGCACTGAATCCGAAACTGAAGATCTCGGACATCATCGGGCGGCCCGTCGAGTTCTACATGAACAAACGCGGTGCAGAACGGCGCAAACGGGTCGAAGAGTTGCTGGATCTGATCGAACTTCCAGGCGCCGAGTACTACAACCGTCTCCCCTCGGAGCTTTCCGGTGGGCAGAAACAGCGCATCGGCATCGCTCGAGCGCTTGCTGCGGAGCCAAGCTTCATCATTTGTGACGAGGTCACCTCGGCGTTGGATCAACTGGTTGCGGAGGGGATCCTGAAGCTGCTGGCCCGACTGCAGGACGAGCTGAACCTTGCTTACATGTTCATCACTCACGATCTGGCGACGGTGCGTGCGATTGCGGACGAAGTGGTCGTCATGAAGGACGGGGTGGTCGTCGAGGCAGGACCCAAGGACGAAATGTTTCGCCCCCCACACCATCCCTATACGGACCTTCTGCTGAGCTCGGTTCCAGAAATGGACCCAGACTGGCTTACCAACCTGTTGAAGGAACGCGGACTGGACAATATCGGTGATGCTGCTGCGGCGAATATGTGAATGCAGACTGAAGGGTGGAACGTGCGGATTGATCACGGCAACAGAGCGCGGGCTGGACTCGCGCGCGATGTTATGAAATTCTGCGCGTAATTTTCACGAGCCGGAAAATCGGTCGATAATGCCAAATCTGATACCGAAAACAGGGAAACTGACACATGACACTGAACCTTAACCGACGCACAATGCTGAAAGCAGGTGCTGCAGCAACCGCTTTTGCAGCTGCCAAGCCTGCGTTTGCCGATGATCATGCGCCCAAACGGGGCGGTACGTTGCGCCTTGGACTGAAGGGTGCAAACACCTCCGACAGCTTTGACGGACGGACACACACCGACAACTTCATGATCACCATGGCGCATGGCTGTGTGTTTGACTGCATGACGGAAATCGCGGCTGACGGCTCGCTGAAGGGCGAACTTGCGGAAAGCTGGGAAGCATCCTCAGACGCCAAGACTTGGACGTTCAACCTTCGCAAGGGTGTCGAATTCCATAACGGCAAGAAGTTCGGCGCTGAAGACGTCCTTGAGACTTTCGCGCTGCACGTGGGCGAGGACTCCAAGTCTCCGGCGAAGCCGATCATCGGCGCCATCGAAGAAATGAAGAAGATGAACGATCACCAGATCCAGTTCGTCCTCAAGAACGGCAATGCGGACTTCCCCTTCCTGCTGTCCGATTATCACATCCTGATCCACCCGGCCGGCATGATCGAGGAATCGATCGCCAAGGGGATCGGCACGGGCGCATACAAACTTGACACGTTCGAACCCGGTGTACGGGCACTCGCGACCCACAATGATAACGACTACCGCGATGATCGGGGTTGGTTCGATGCGGTCGAGGCACTGGGCATCAACGACACCGCCGCACGCATGAACGCGATGATGACGGGACAGGTCGACGCCATCGCCGAGATCGACAAGAAAACCAAGATGATGCTGGATCGCAATCCGAACGTC
>JBGCFK010000389.1:0-14081 GCA_045106875.1 Paracoccaceae bacterium
AGAACTGGCGTTTTCAGATCCAACGCCTCAAACGGATGCCGCGAAACGAGCTGGACGCGAAGCACAAGCTGTCCCTCGACATATCCGTTGGTGGCAAGTGCGGCTTGCGGCCCCACAATCACACGAAGCTCTGGTATCTCCGGGACATCGATGGTCTGGCAATATGCCAGCGTTGGCAACCAAGACACCAGCACCAGAACAGCCTGCAGCACCTTCATTGCCCCGCCTCCTGACGTTGCTTATGAATGGCATAAAGGCGTGCGCGCAGGACACGTGCCGGGTCGTCCCGGATTGCGCGCAACATCATTTCAGCGTTCTGAGCGCTTTGACGTCGGATCAGGGTCGCCGCGGCACCGGTTTGATCAGCGGCGGTTTGATCGTCAGCGTCACCCAGAGCTCCCCTTCCTCCAAGCTGCTCGGGCAATTGCGCTTCATCGCCGGCGCGTCCCGCAGCAGAGATCTGCCCTGCCCGGTTTGCGGTCTTATCCGTTGGCGCGACGTCGTCCGACGGCTGAGCTGTGTCGTCGTCCTTGGTTTCCGCGTCGCTAGGGCCTGTCTCGTCATTCGTTTGCTGTGTGCTGTCCTCTGATCCGAGAGTCCGGGATTGGCGCTCGGCGTCGGCCTCCTCCTGCTGGCGCGCTTCGGCCTTCAAAACCAGCGCAAGGTTGAACTGTGCATCAGCATGATCAGGCGCAAGCGCAAGCGCACGCCCATAGGCAGCTCTTGCTGCAGACCACTCGGCCAAGCGCGCATAGGCTGTGCCGAGGTTATAGAGCGCTGTGGCGTCCTCCACTTGAACGAACTCAGCGGTTGCGCGGCGGAAACGCAGCGCGCGGTACTCGGCGACCCCGCGCCATGTGCGATCGCTCAACAGATGCACGGCCTCAGCCCCGCGCCCGGCCTCAATCAGGTCAACGGCAACCGCGTGGGGTGTCAGCGGTTGTTGCAACCGAGGCAGCAGCCAAGCCGAGAGCAGCGCCAGGATGCCTGCCAAAAGAAACATGCCAAGCCGTCTCAAGACGCTCTCCGCCGAAAGAGAAACAACCAGATCGCGGTCGCAAGCGCCAACATCCAGGTAGTCAGATCCAGTCTGGAATCAGGTAATTCGGCATTGGCTGCTGTCCTGGCGGTGTCCTGCAGATCACGTGCGATACGAGCAGAATCGCCGCGCCCCCCAAGGCCGGCCCCCCAAGCATCAGCCAGTGCTTTCCAAGAATCCATGTCGCCCAGAACGACGATTTCCCGGCTTGTGCCCGTCCGAGGCAAAGCCACCAAGCGTTCAGGCGGGAGCTTTGCACTAATCAGCACGATCTGGCGCGCAGCGAATCCAGCCTTCTCCAGCAATCGCTCGGCCATTGCGACACCCAGATGCGGTCGGTGACCCCGCACTGGCATCATTCCGGCGTTCAATACCCGGACATATCTGTCAATTTGCCCCTTATCGGTTGTGAAAGGTACGATCCTGTAGGCATCGCCCGAAACTGCGACCACCGCAGTCGCAGCCACAGGACCTGCTCCATGCAGTTCGTCCAGGAACAGCCTATGCTCTGCGAGTCGCGCGTCTACATCCAGGACGACCACTCTTCCGGCGAGGTTTGCGTATTCTCCGGAATATTCCGTCTCAAGACCGGGTCTGGCGAGCGACAGGACCAACAAGCCGCCCAGTACCAGACAAAGCGCAGGCACGCCGGTACGCCCAAGTCCCGAGCGCCTTGCCGTATGAGACTTCAGAGACGCCGAGACCACATGCCCCCAAGCACCCGGCAGTCTTGTGGCACTACTCATCCGTGTCCGCCCCGCCAATACCCATATCAATGCCAAGGGTAGCAGCAGTAACAGCGCGAGCGGTGCAATGAAGCTCATGCAGTTCGCGCCTCACGCCAGCCAATACCGACGAGGCAACTCAGCGCCACCATTATCGCTATCCAGCGCAGATCCCGCCGTCGCTCGACCGCATTGTTCTCGGGGATGATGGGCGCAAGCCGGTTCAAGTCGTCATAAACCGCCTGCATAAGCTTTGGGTTCGTTGCGGCGTGAAAGCTGCCCCCAGTCATCTGGGCAAGTTCCGCCATGTGAGCGGCGTTGGCACTGTCGATCTCGCTGGCGAACCCGACAGTGACGATCCTGAGATCAAGTCGCTGGGCCAGCCTTGCCGCGTCAAGCGCAGCCAACTCCCCTGCGTTCGTTTCGCCGTCCGAGATCAGCAGCAGCAGACGTTCACCCCGTGGCTCATCACGCAGCATTTTCACCGTCAAGCCAATCGCCTGTCCCAGATCTGTCTTGCGCCCAGGCATCCCGATCGTGGCCTCGTCCAGCATCTCTGCGATTGCGTGCACATCAAAGGTCAACGGCGCGATCAGGTAGGCATCAGTCGCAAAGCCGATCAAGGCGACCCGATCGCCCCGCCGACCTTTCAGAAACGTTGCCAGACGGTCTCGGATTACAGCAATACGAGCCACCTTCCGGTCTGCCATGGTCATGTCGGTCTCAGCCATGCTGGCAGAGAGATCCAGAGCCACAACGATGTCACGGCCCGTTGGTTTCAACAACTCAGGTTGACGGGAGAATGGTCCGGCCAGCGCCACGACGAGCGCCACCCAGCCGACGACGCTGAGCAACAAGCCAGTCGGCAGTCGTCTCTCCGCCGATCGCGCGCCGCTTTGTTCCTGAAGCCGAGCCAGCACGCTCGTGGGCACTCGGACCGCACCGCGTTCGGGCCGGGGCGGCAGCAGCTGCCATGCCAGTATCGGCAACGGCAACAACAGAAGTACCCACCATGAGGCAAGCCCGATCATCTCACACGCTCCATCAGCCATTTGCGCATGACCTTGGCATCTGCAGGAAAGATATCCGCCGGGGGTCGAAAGAATGCGGGCGGTACGCGTCTGCCGGGTTCGAGCGGGCGCACCTGTGGCATCCGCTTGGCAAGATGCGCCAGCGCGTCCCGCTGATCAGAGGGCGGCAGGTGGGCAAAGCCCGCGATCTGAGCCTTGAGAAATCGACGCGTCCGCCAACGGTGCCATGCCGGCAGGATAGCCAGTACTGCCACGAGGACCGCAAAAGCCATCAGCGGTCGAGGGTCGAGGCCAGCCCATGTAAGCCCTTGCGCAGCTGCTGTCTCTGGAAAGTGAATATCACGCAGTTGCGAGAAGACCTCTTCGGGTGTCATTGCGTTTCCTGCGGCAGAAGATCAAGAGCCTGTTCGATCCGCCACCCGGCATCGCCCAGCGCCCGTTCCTTTTGGCGGTTCGGCCTTTGGCCCGTCCGGATCTTGGGGAGGTGGCGAACACCATCGGGGCCACGCACCGGATACCGACCGGAAGGCAGGGGAGTTCGCACCAGCGGGTCTTCAACGATGCAGAAACGGAGGATCCTGCTACCTGCCAAAGCGCGGCCAAGCTCGATCATGGGCAGCGGCGATGACGGCATCTCGGCAACAACGCAGATCTCGTCCTGATGACCGACAAGCGATGCTGCGGTCTCGAAATCTGGCGCATGACCCGATTGGGTCATCGAGGCTTCAAAGGCGGTCGTTATATGCTCTAGCAACCGCAAGACATGCCGTCTGCCGCGCCGAGGCGGGATCACCGTACCCATTGTCATCAATCCGACAGGCTCGTTCAATGCCAGCGCCCGCCAAGCCTGCAAACCTGCTGTCAAAGCCGCAGTTTTCGCCATTACCCGTACGGACGTGCCGAAATGCAGATCAGGCCCGATTTCCAGCACCAGCATCTGTGCCCGATAGGACGCCGCCGCATAGCGACGCGCCATGGTCTGGCCACTTCGCAGCGAGGCCCGCCAGTCGATCCAGCGAACGTCGTCGCCGGGTGAATAGGGGCTAAGGCCATCAAAATCGAGACTGTAAGCTCTGCCACGGCCTGGCCGCTCGCCATCCGGTCCGCGACTGCCATGCCCCAACTTGCCACGCAAGTGACTGGGTTTGACGGCCAGCAGTTCGTCAAGCGTCAGGCCCGCCGGGTTATCCCGGACTGTGGTTGGTTGCTTCTCAAAGAACATCGACCTGATCGATCAGAGCGGCGATCACACTGTCGCGCCGCACGCCATCGGCGTCTGCTCGGTAGTTCAGCATGATCCTGTGGCTCAATACCGGAATGGCCAGATCCTGCACATCCGTTGGGAGCACATGATCGCGCCCATCCAACCAGGCTGCGGCCTG
Organism: Paracoccaceae bacterium; assembly: GCA_045106875.1. GTDB lineage: Bacteria > Pseudomonadota > Alphaproteobacteria > Rhodobacterales > Rhodobacteraceae > Thermohalobaculum. Next base: position 4,178 of record JBGCFK010000389.1, read on the forward strand.
TGCTGCGCGTGCCAGCATGATGGTTCCGCGCGGCGAAGCGGGGCAAGCCAGATGTTCGCCCACACCGGGCAACTTGTCCGGATCACTCCGAGTGCCTGCTATCAGGCGAACGATGTAGTCGCGCACCGGTTCGGCGATGTAAGTCGTTTTCACCTGCGACTGCGCTTGCTTCAGGTCAGCGCGGGTAATCAGAACGCCTTCGGGAACTGTGCCGGGTTTCGTATCGGCAGCCGCCTCGAGGATGGCCAAATCAAGGATTGCCCGCTCGCTGGAGGGCGCTGGATAGCCCAGAGAAATCTGCAACAAGAACCGGTCCAGCTGAGCTTGCGGCAGGTCCCAAGTCCCGTCATGCTCGATCGGGTTTTGGGTTGCCACGACGAAGAACGGCCAATCGAGCCGATGGGTATAGTCCCCGCTTGTGACCTGACGCTCCTCCATCGCTTCCAGCAATGCCGACTGCACCTTCGCGGGCGCGCGGTTGATCTCATCGGCAAGGACGAAGTTTGCGAAGATCGGGCCTGGTTGGAAGGAAAATGTCCCCTCCGCAGCGCTGTAAAGCGACGAGCCGATCAGGTCCGACGGCAACAGATCGGGCGTGAACTGGATACGTTTGAAGGATCCTTCAACTGCATCGGACAACAGCCGTGCGAGTCGCGTCTTTGCCAGTCCGGGCGCGCCTTCCAGCAGAACATGACCTTCGGCCAATAGCGCTACCACAAGATGGTCTAAAGCACGCTGCTGACCGATCACCATGCTGCGCATCTGCTCGATCAGGCCGGAGAAGATGTCTCGGCGATCAGATGCCTTTGCAATTGTAGTCGTATCCATCATGGGAGGATCAGATACCACTCTGGGGAGATTTTTTCTACGAGATCTTTGCCTTGGGTTGCCTGATATTTTTGATTCAATCTACTCTCTTCTCACGAAGCCCGTATTAGAATTAGTGGAGCGATATCCGTGTCTTAAAATTCATTGCCGTTTTCGGGAATATGAAGGACCACATGACTTGGAGAGACACCGCTCGGGATCAGCACAACCGCGACCACCTGCGGTATCCAAGCGATTTGACCGACCGCGAATGGGCTTTGATCTCGCCAATGCTGCCTGCCGCAAAGTTGGGAGGCAGATCACGCGCCACCAATCCGCGCAAGGTGATTGATGCCATCAAGTACATCGCCTCAACGGTTGCCAAGGGCGCATGCTGCCGAAAGACTTCCCACCGGTCTCGACAGTGCGTGGGTATCTCTACGCCTGGCGAAGTCAGGGCCGCTGGCATGCAATCAACCATCTCCTGGTTGCCGCCACCCGTTACCTGCAAGGGCACGAAGCAAGCCCAACGGTTGGCATCATCCCTTCTCGCGGTTTGAGCCAAACCGCTAGCGGACAGCCAATCGGGCGACACCATCGAATCTCGGGGGGGATATGACGCAGGAAAAAAGACCAATGACGCGCACGCGCCACATACCGGTCGAGACTATCAGCCTGTTCTGGTCCTTGTCACCCAAAGTGCAGGGATACAGGACCGTGATAATGCACCCAAGTTAGTTCGCCGCGCCCGGTTCCGGTTCCCATGGCTGCGGCACGTCTTTGCTGAAGGTGGCTATGGCGGCCAGAAAACGCGGGACATGTTGACGGGCTGCGGCGACTGGACCATCGAGACTATCCGCCAGTCCAACACCGCAGACGACTTCGAGGTTCTACACCGCAGGTCGGTGGCCGAACGCACTTTCGCATGGCTCGGGAGGAGCCGTCGTCTTGCGAGGGATTGGGAGAAATCCAGAAAGCTCGACCGCGTGGAACTACGTCTCCAACATCAAGCTCATGAGACGACGCCTCGCAACCTGCTGTCATGTCACATGAACTTTTGAACCGAGGTCTCGAGAAGATAGAAATCCCCTGTTGTGGAGCGGCACGCAAAGAGCAGCGGGGATTGACTGATCAATTTGATTTAATCTTGTAGTCTGACCGTGAGCCAGTCTCATTTCTTGAGACTTGGTTTTGACCACAAACTTGCCATACGTCATCGTCTGCCTCGAGCGCCGCATCCTTGCCGCACGTCGCTGCGGTTGTTCTACGCTGTCCTATCGTGGCGTGGACTGAACTTTCGGCGAGGCGCAGTGTCAGAGTTGATGCGGCCAGTAGTGACAGACGTATGAAGAGGCCTGGCCCTGAGGTTGAACAGCAATCATCTGGATACGGGTCCTGGCGCGTGCTCACCAGAAACGTCCTCCCTTGGGGCATTGCTGCGCAATGACCTGCCGACAACGGAAGATACGAATGGCCAATCTGGGCAGAGGATTCCAGCCCCTGAGAGCGTCCATGGCAATGCTGACAGACATCGACGCCACACCGACTATCAATAGAAGACATATCTTCGACTACAAAGACGGAATTGTAGGCGAAGTATCATTCGCGAATTTCCATTCAAGCTAAGGTCTTGAAATAGAGGCGACATCTACGACCTTTTTGGCTGTATTGAGGTCTCGACCGGGAGTTCCTCAGGGAGATTCCAGCTGGCAAGTTACAGACAGCGATTGCAAGTGACCGCGCGTCATTTATGTTCCCTCAGAATAATTGCGGCTTCAGACCGCACAACCGGGAGGATAACATGAAGTTCAACGTCAAAACGCTTGCGACGAGCGTGGCCGTAGTGGGTCTTGCTCTGGGAATGTCTCCAAGCGCCTACGCCGAGACTTTCAAGATCGGAATTGTCACCTTCCTTTCCGGTGGTGCAGCTGAAAGCTTCGGTGTTCCGGCGTGGAACGGTGGCAAGCTGTTGGTCGAGAAGCTGAACAACGGCGAGATGCCCGCACCCTACGACCAGATTGGTTTCGGCGGTCTGACGATCGAGCCTGTCGTCATCGATGAAGCGGGCGGCGCCACCAAGCAAGTGCAGGAGTTCCGCAACCTCGTACAGCGCGAGGAAGTTGACGCGGTTCTGGGCTATGTGTCCTCCGGCGATTGCCTTGCCGTGCCTCCCGTGGCTGAGGAACTGAAGGCCTTCCTGATCCTATATGACTGCGGCACACCTCGGGTTTTCGAGGAAGCAAGTTACAACTATGTGTTCCGGACGGCATCGCATGCGGCGATGGATAACATCAGCCTCGCAAAGTACATGACCTCTCGCGGCATGGACGTGGGCACCTTCGCTGGCGTCAATCAGGACTACGCCTGGGGTCAGGACAGTTGGGCCGACTTCGTGGCTTCCATGGGCCACTTGCAGCCAAGCGCCGAGGCAAAGACCGCGCTCTTCCCCAAGATCTTCGCTGGCCAGTACGGCACCGAAATCTCAGCGGTAATGCGTCAGAAACCTGACGTACTGCACTCGTCTCTCTGGGGCGGTGATCTACAGGCTTTCATGTTGCAGGCAACGGCGCGTGGGCTACACGAGCGCATGCAGATTGCACTGGCTGCAGGCGACCACGTGATCCCGCAGTTGGGCCAGAAAATGCCCGACGGTATTATTCTGGGAGCGCGTGGCATGAACGGTCTGGCGGCAAAGGCCAAGGGTGGCCCACTGATCGATGCATTGTGGGATGACTATGAAGCCGCTTACGGTACGTTCCCGGTTCAGGCACCGTTTCGGATGTGGCAAGGTCTTCTGGGCCTGAAGTCCGCAGTCGAAAAGGCAATGGCGGGCAATGGTGGCAAGAAGCCAAGTGCCGAAGAGCTTGCAGCGGCCATGAAAGGCCTGACCTGGGATGCGCCGTCCGGCACCATCACCATGGCGCTTGGCAATGGGCACCAGGCAATCCAGCCCAACGCAATCGGCACAACCAAATGGGATGAAGCAGCGGGCAAGATGACGCTGGTTGATGTCGAGTACTACGACGCCAAATGCGTGAATCCACCGGATGGCGTCAAGGCTGTCGAGTGGATCAAAGCTGGCTTCCCAGGCGCTGAGTGCAACTAACCCTTTAGCAGAACGGAGCGCCTGTTTGGGCGCTCCCACCTTCGGGAGCATCAATGGACCTTCTTCTGGTCATTCTTGTCGACGGCCTGATCTATGGCGCGTGGCTGTTCATCGTGTCAGTCGGACTGACTCTGGTGTTTGGCGTGCTTGGCATTCTGAACCTGGCCCATGGCAGCCTATATGCGATGGGCGCCTATATGACGGCCACTGCGGTTGGACTCTATTTCGGGGCAGGTGGAGACGCAGTGCCGCTGGGCTCTTATGTGGTGATGATGCTTGCAGCCTTTATCGTGGCGATCATCGTGACACCCATCCTCGAACGGGGGCTGCTGAGGCACTTCTACCACCGCGACGAGGTTATCGGGGTGCTGGTGACCTATGGGGTGTTCTTGATCCTCGAGGACGTCATCAAGTTGATATGGGGGGTCGAACCGCTGTTCGTGTTCGAGCCCTACGACCTGCTGGGAATGGTCGAGTGGGGTCCACTCATCTACGTTGCCTACGATTTCCTCGTGATCGCAGCGGCTGTTGTGGTCGGGATCACGGTCTGGACCTTTCTGAACCGCACTCGTCGCGGCAAGGTGGTTTTGGCAGTTATCCATGATCGTGAAATGAGCCAGACCATGGGTGTCAACGTGGACCGCGTCTTTATGTTGGCCTTCGGCGCTGGCGTGTTTCTTGCGGCACTTGGTGGGGCATTGACCGCACCCATGATCTCGGTCTCTCCGGGCATCGGGGTCAATGTCATCATTGTGGCCTTCGCCGTCATCATCATCGGCGGGCTTGGGTCCATCGAGGGGGCAGCGATCGGAGCAGTTCTGGTCGGGCTAGCGCGCGCCGCATCCGTCCACCTGATGCCCGAGATCGAGCTCTTTATCATCTACTTCGTCATGGCCGTGGTGCTGGTCTTCCGTCCCGAGGGCCTGTTCGTCAAAACCCAGACGAGGAAGATATGAAGATTTTCGCCAACACGCCTGTTGCTGCCATGCTGGCGTTGGCTGCGCTGATCGGGCTCTCGTTCATCCTGCCGGACTGGGCGCTGTTTCTGATCACCATTGCGCTTGCCAAGGGGCTGGTGTCGCTGGGGATCGTCACGCAGATGCGTGCGGGTCTTGTCTCGTTCGGGCAGGGCCTCTTCTTCGGGATAGGCGCCTACGTGGCCGGTCTTATGGCGCATTTTGTCGGGGTCACTGACATCCTGCTGCTGACGCTGCTGGCCGTGCTGGCGACCGGGTTGGTGGGCGTCGTTTTCGGGCCGTTGCTGGCCAAATATCGGGGCATCTTCTTCGCGATGCTCTCGCTATCACTGTCGATGATCCTCTACGGTACGATGTCCAAGATGACATCGCTGGGGGGCACGGACGGGCTCAACGTGGCCGCACCCACTTTCCTTGGCTATCAGCCAGAGGCTCGGGCGCTTTCGTTGTCGCTTTATCTTTATACGGTGGTGGTCACCGTCATCGCGGGCACGTTGGCACGAACATACTTTGACAGCCAGCAGGGCATGATCTCGCTGGCCATCCGCTCGAACGAGCTGCGTGTGGAATACCTCGGTGCGTCTGTCCGCCGTGCGCATACGCAGAACTACATCATCTCGGCCATTCTCGGGGGGCTCGGCGGTGTCATCACTGCGCTCGCCATTGGCCATGTGGACCCGGAATCGGCGATCTATTGGACCATCTCGGGCGAGTTTGTGTTCGTTGCGATCCTCGCGGGTTATCTTTCGATCCCAGCAGTGTTCGCGGCGTCAATAATCCTGGAACTGGTTCGGTCATTCTCGAACCTCTACTTTCCGAACACATGGCAGCTTGCGCTGGGCGTCTTCCTTCTGATCGTGATCCTGACATTGCCCAACGGGTTGGGCTCGCTGCTGCAGCGGAGGCGCGCATGAGTTTCGCGCTGGAAACCCGAGGCGTGCAGAAGAGCTTTGGCGCGGTCACCGCAGCCGCCGATATCAATGTGCAGGTGCCCGAAAGGGCGGTCTGGTCGCTGATCGGATCGAACGGTGCGGGCAAGACAACCTTCGTGAATCTTGTCACCGGATATCTGCACCCGGACGCAGGCGAGATCCTGTTCAAGGGCGAGAATATCACAGCCCTCGGCCCGCGTGAGATCACGCGCGCAGGCATATGCCGCTCGTTCCAGATCCCGCAGCTTTGTGGGGAACTGACCGCGCTTGAGAACATGCTGGTGAGCCTCGCGATTTCTGCCCCCCAGACGCCGTCTTTCTTTCACAAAGCGCATGTTCCCGATGCCGAGGCCCGCGCCATGGAGATCCTTGGCCGCTTCCAGATCGCAGACTACGCGCCACGCCTGATGGCGGAATTGCCTGCCGGTGTGCGTAAGCTGCTGGATATTGCCATGGCCATGACCGGCAATCCGAAGGTCATGCTGCTGGACGAGCCAACTTCCGGGGTTGCGTCGGAAGAAAAGTTCCCGATCATGGATCTGGTCATGGAGGCGCTGGCCGCCGAGGATGTCACGACCCTGTTTGTCGAGCACGACATGGATATCGTGACCCGGTATTCGGAACGGGTGCTCGCGTTCTATGATGGTCGGATTATCGCGAACGGTGAACCGGGCGAAGTGCTTTCGGATCCACAAGTGCAGCGCTACGTGACCGGTACGATCCCGGGACAGGAGGGCGCGGCATGATGCTCTCGGTCGCGGACATCGATGTCGAGATCCAGAAGGCGCCGATCCTGCGAGGGCTCAGCATGGAGATCGCCGAAGGCGCGCTGGTCAGCCTTGTCGGACGCAACGGAGCTGGCAAAACGACGACCCTGCGTACGATCATGGGCATGATCCGGCCCACAACGGGGCAGATGCAGTTCGCGGGTGAGAACATCACCAACATGCCCGCGCACCGTCGGCCTGCACTCGGGATCGGGTACATGCCCGAGGATCGCCGCCTTGTGCCGCAACTCACAGTCGAGGAAAACATGTTGCTGCCCGCCTGGGTGAACAATGCGATTGATGGGCCTGCGCAATTGCTGTTTGTCTATGATCTGATGCCCGAACTTGCGGAGATGAAGGACCGCAAGGCGCTGCTGCTCTCGGGCGGGCAGCAGAAAATGGCAGCGCTGGGACGTGCATTGGTCGCAGGTTCGCGACTTTTGCTGCTGGACGAGCCATTCGAGGGTGTGGCGCCTGCGCTGGTCCAAAGACTGTCGGAAGTGATCGCCACGCTGCGGGGCGACGCCCGCTCAATCGTGATCTCACAATCCGAACTCTCACACGCCATGTCCCTCAGCGATTGCGAGTACCTGATCGAACGAGGCAGCATATCTGTCCGATGATCTGGTGCCAGCGTTCCGCTGCCCGTCAGTCGTTTGTGCAGCACAAAGCAGAGAGGGGATCTTGCCCTCGGTCTGCGGGCGATGCGACGCGGGATGCAAACACTGATGAGGTCAAGGAGCTGCGCCGTGAGGCGAAAGATCTCAAGGGGGTCGTCGCGGAACAGACCCTTGAACCGCGTCTTCTCAAAAAAGCATAATCGACAATGGGGGCGACCACGAATGGGACGAAATTCAGGCTACTCTTTGGCACCAGATCTTCGCACAGATGGCCCAAAGCTTTGCGCTTCTCAGCGGGCGTTGCCACTTTCGCGAAGCGACATCCTTCAGCATCGTTCGGCATTCGCCTCAAACCGGTGGCGGTGCTCATGCCTCACTCTCAGCTTCCAGCGATTTCAGCTTGCGCGCACCCGACGCGTGTTGCCCACCAAGCTTCGATTTGTATTTTTGGAAAGACGCCATGCTTCCGGCACATCTCAGCAGGTGGGTGCCGTGCTCCTTGATCATGCCGATGATTTGCTCGTCTGAGAACCGTGACTTCTTCATAAACCGTCTCCAATGCATGGGGCCGATCCTACTTAGAACTGAAGGGTTTCTAAGATCTAAGGTCAACCTGGATCGACCAGATACCAGCGGACGACACTGTCCAGATAGGGTTTCGGCCCGTCCTCGACCGCCAGCCTGAGGGCCGCACTTTGCGCATCACTCAACCTTAACGGCGGGTCGTAGCCCTTCCGGTCGATCCATCCCGGGGCCCTCGGTGTTGAACCGGATCGCAAATACGTCGTTCATCCGGAGTGCTCGATGCTCTGGCGATGCCCGAATACAAGAAAGCCGAACGCTGACAGCGCAGCGCAGGCCACAAGCAAGAAGGCTGCCTGATAGCTGGAAAAATAAACGATCAGTGCGAAGGCGGGCGGCGTGAACATATAGGCAATGAAAGTGAAAAAGGTTGTCCCGGCAGTTGCCGAGCCAACTTCGCCAGGCGCCACGACCCGCGCAATCTCGGCCAGGAACAGCCCGTTCCAAGTTGCCGCCGCAAGACCTGTCAATGCGGCGACCGCAAACATGACCGGTAACGGCCAGGACGCGTCAACGATTGCCATGAGCAGGCAGGATCCTGCGGCAGCAAGGCTCATCGCGATCAAAACGGGCCGAAAGGCGCCGACATAGTCCGCCAGAACGCCGGCTGACAACCGCCCGGCAAAGCTCGCGATCTGCATCGTCGCAAAGAGCGCACCGGCAAACACAAGGCCAAGCCCCAGACCATCAGTCATATACGTCGTAAAGAAAGAGAACACGCTGCCTTGAACAGCTGCAAAGCCAAGGCTGGCGAAGGTCAATGCCCGCAACTGTGGCAGAGCCCGCAATGTCTGGAAGGGTGTAGCGATAATCGTGGGCCTGAAGAGTTCCAAGATTCTGAACATCTCCCCGTTTCGATCGGCGTCAAATATCTTCGGGACAGCCATCAAGATCGCGACACAGAGCAAAGGGAGCACGGTCAGACAGGCAACGGCCATCTGCCATCCAAAGGCCAAGGCGACTGCGGTTCCTGCAATGCCGGCGATAGCGCCACCTAACGGGACGCCTGCTTGACGGATCGAGAACACGGTTCCCCACCACTCCTTCGGCACATGGGCAGACAGGATCTGGCTGCCTGCAGGCGCAGTGATTGCGTATGCAAAGCCGATAAGCACCGCACCAATCAGTACAGCAACCATATGCCCGGTAAGAAGCAGGGCCGCACCTGAAACAGACAACAGACACGCAACCATCAGAGAGCGGCGCGGCCCCAGCACCGGTGTGACTGCTCGATTGGCGGCAAACATCCAAACTGAGCCAAATCCAATACAGCCACCAAGAACGCCAACAGCTTCAGGTGCCAGTCCCAGATCAGCGACCAAGACCGGCGCAAGCACCGGAACACCCAGTTGCATGACCGAGAGGGCAATCTGCGGTAGCATGACGATGGCCAGGGGAAGAAAAACGGCGCGCATCGAGGCACGCTATGGCATTTCAGGTGTGATGGCGAGGACGACAAAGCGGTGCTACCGTCGGATTGATCAACACAGGAGAGTCCGCATGTCCAAGAATGCAAATGCCCTGCCTGACCAACCTGAAAGCTGGACCTGGCCCGAAGAACGCTGGCGACCAATTGTGGAAAAAATCCGGGCAGGACGGTCACTTAAGCCTTCCACCTGGCCAAACGGAGCGCGTTGTGCGGTGGCGCTGTCATTCGACTCGGATCACGAAACGCAGGTGCTTCGCTGGGGGCAATCCTCACCGGGCAAGCTGAGCCAGGGCGAGTTCGGATCGCGCGTTGGCGTACCGAGGATATTGAAACTGCTCGAGAAATACGAAGCACCCTCGACCTTCTTTGTGCCTGCCGTGGTCGCGATGCTGCATCCGGAAGAGCAGCGCGCCGTGATCGATCGTGGTCATGAGATCGGAATTCATTCATGGATTCATGAACTTAACTCCACCCTCCCTCCCGAGAACGAACGCGAACTTCAGATGCGCGCCGCCGACAAGCTTGAGGAAATTTGCGGAGTGCGCCCTGTGGGCATCCGAACGCCGTCCTGGGATTTCTCGGAACACACGCTTTCGATTACGCGCGAGATGGGATTAATCTATGATTCATCCCTGATGGCTGACGACGATCCCTATGAAATCATGGAAGAAAATCAGCCCTCCG
>JBGCFK010000039.1:0-11296 GCA_045106875.1 Paracoccaceae bacterium
TTATCGTAGAGATCCACGATCACGCCGACCTCGATGTCGCCGAAGACGAAACCGGGCGCCGCGAGCGAGGCGAAGGACAGCGTGTCGATGCCCGCTCCACCGTCGCCCGTGTCGTCGCCAAGCCCGAGGTCGACGAAGTCCTGGCCGCCGCCTGCATCGACAGTGTCATCGCCGGCAAGCGCCAAGATGGTTTCGTCAGATGCGCCGCCCACCAGATCGTCCGCATCAGGTGTTCCTAAAATCTCACCCGCAACCGAAATGACTTCAACAAGCCAATCGCCGCCAGCGTCCTCGACCACTTCCAAGCCCAACCCCGTGGGCACACCAACGAAAGTGAATGTTGTGTTCAGGAACAGCTGGGGATCCGGCGCGGAAATACTGTCAAAATCGACAAACTTCACGGATTCACCAACCTGAACCGTGCCAAGATTGCTGACGTCAAGCAGGACATTTGGCGTCGCAAAGTCGACTGCGTTCTGTGTTCCGGTGAAGGTCAGCAGATCTGCCAAACCGTCCTCAACATCTTCGAACTCGAAAGCGATTTCGGCGCCGTCCAGATTGGTAGTGGCCGAACTGATGACTGCGTTGCCGATCGAGCCGTCGCCACCGACATTTACCCGGCCGACATTTGTCAACCCGGACCCAAGCAGGAAACCATCAAGATTCAATGTACCATTTTCACCAATTTCGGCGCCAAAATCAAAGGTGACCGTCGCGTTGTCATCCACAGTGAGCGTGCCGGTTCCACCTTGGAACGAGATGTTACCGGTCAGCGGGTCAAGGTCTGCACCTATCATCAGCCCAGTGTTAGCGACCAAGACAGAGCCCGGTCCGACGACAGTGACTTCACCTGTCGCACCCTGCGCTCCACCGATCTCAACAGCTCCACTTGCGGTGACCTCACTGCCTTCCGAGATCATCAAACGACCCGTGGCGCCAGCTTCCGTTCCAACAGAAAGCATGCCGAAAGCTTCCTGGGATCCGGCGTCGAAGAGAGTTGAGTAGCCACTCAGTGAAACGCTGCTGCCTCCCGAGACAAAGACCTGCCCCACCGCTCCAGTTGCGTTACCGATGAACATACCACTCTGGAAATTGTCATCCCCGGTGGTCGTGATACTTGCACCATCTGCCAGCCGGACCTCGCCGGTAGAGTTCACTCCGTCTGCAATCAAGAGTTGCGCACCATAGATGGGCGTCAGGTTGTCGCTTGCAAAGTTATCGACCCCAACTGTCCCGATATCCATGTTCGCCGCCGCACCGTTCAGGCTGAGATATCCTTGGCTGCTATCAAGCTCTCCAACCACGACGGAAGCACCATAGGCCGAATTCGACGAAGAGACTGCTATAGTGCCATTCGTGTTCGAGAGCGCAGACAGGATAGCATTGCCGTTACTGTCGGCGCTGTGGCCAACAGAAATCTTGGCGGCTTCCCCGCTGATCTCGATGCTTCCGCCGTCCATGGACACGGTTGCAGCACTGCCGTCCTGACCAAGTCGCAGTTCCGGGCCATTGAAGACCCCGGGTTCCAGTGCATCGTCAGAAGGGCCAAAGAGACGGATATCAAGCAAACCGCCTTGGATGCTGACCACGCCTTCGGCGCCATAGCTGCCGCCAACCTGCAGCAGCGGTGCGTCCTTGATGCTGTTCGGATCGTTCTGCAATGTGACGGCGCCGCCGTTTGAGATGTCCAGCCGACCATAGCTGCCAGCGCTGCGGCCAAGGGTCAGAGCTGCGGCCTTCTGGTCATTGCCAAGTCCAAACTCCCCGAATGTGCTGGACGAGACCAATCCGGAGCCTGCGCCATCCACACTGAGATAGCCCTGCCCGTAGTTCCCAACGAGGACGTAGAAGCCCTGAACCAGCCCACCATTCGTGATCCCAAGTCGGCCAGTCCCGTTAGCACCGATCTCGACCAGTCCTCCACCGCCGGACGATGTCAATTCGGACCCGTCGCCGTCTACGTCAACCCTGCCATAAGTGGAGTCCGCGACTGCAAGGCGCAGGCCACGGTAGGCGCTGGGCTGGCCCACGGGATCGGTTGCTTTCAGTGGGTTATCCGGGGTGTCCAGTACAATCCGACCGCCCAACGTGATTGAAACGAAGCCCTGGCCCGCAAAGGTCTCGGTTCCGGTGTCATAGAAGCCCACACCAAGCTCGAGCTCACGCGCCGTGACACATCCACCGTTGGACACGTTCAATGTGCCTGTCCCAAGGCCGCCCAAACGGATCTCAGCGGTGTTATTATCGTCGGCTTCGATCGAGGTCGAGCGCAGCGTCAGGGACGACCCTGCCCCATCCACACTGACGATGCCCTGGGTGTTCGCACCATCGCCCACATCCATCCGGGCGCCTCCGTCGCGCCGCCCGGCATAACTGCCGCCACCGTCGTAGAAGATCTGTGCCGCACGGCCATAGTTCTGACTGTCCACAAGCACTGTGGCGCCTGAGAGGACCTGCAGCTCGCTTGCATCCGGTGCGCCCAACGCATCGCGACCACGCGCAACGCTCAGCCGGGCACTATCGCCCTGGATCAGCACATCGGCACCGTCGGAAAGAACAAGCTCGCCGCGACCACCTTGACCCACATACAGGCCCGGGGATCCGAAGCAGTTGTCACCGATCCGGCCATGCTGGTAGATATCGATCCGCGAGCCTTCGCCGCTGACTTCGCCGAAACCGCTCGAGCCGTATTCCCGGCCGAAGCGCAAAGCCGATACATCCGTCACGCTGTCGACGTTCTCGATCAGTACCCTGCCACCGTCTGTAACGCGCAGGTTGCCCTCGCCGCTGTCACGACCAAAGGTCGAGAAGCTGCCCGACCCGCGATACTGCGCCGAACCGTATTGCCCAAACGCGTTGGACAGATGCAGCGTCGAGCCAGCACCCGCGATGTTCACGAAACCATCGCCCTCGCGACGGCCAGCATTCAGTGAAAGTGTACGGACCTCGGCACCATCGCGAATGTTGAGCTCGCCGCGGCCCCCGTCCTGACCCAGAACGATCCGAGAGGAGTAGCCATAAGCCGTGACTGTCGAACCTTCGCCTTCCACCAGCACAGCACCGAGTCCAGTGTTTGTGCCTATCTGCAGGTGATTGTATCCACCCGTCACGACGTCCGCTGCATGCACCTTCAGGTCGGATCCAATCAGGACATCGGACCCGCCGACGACGGCCAGATAGCCATTTCCGCCATTCGTACCTATACGAACACTCGGATCCGTCGGGTGGCCGTAGAGACCCTGATCCTGAACATTTACCTGGGATTTTCCCTCCAGAATCAATCGACCGCTGCCGCTAAACTCGCCCACGCGCAGATCAGACGAGATGTTCCATTGGGTATCGTCCAGAAAGGCCTCGCCGCCGCTGCCGTTCGAGCCAATGACAACAGCCGCATCCTGGCGTGTCTCGTTGATGAAGGTCGCGTCGCCGTCGCCATCGAAGCCAATGACCGTGGGGCGGAAGGCGACCACACTGAAATCGCCGTTGGCATCCGTATTGTTGGAGAAATAGGTATCTGCTGGCGACAGGAACAGGTGCGTTGCGCCATCGGGCACGACCACATGTGCGCCGCTGGTCCCCACCAGAAAGTCCTCAGCGATATCGCGAGCCGTCCCAAAGTAACTGTCGACCGATGTGTAGGCCGGTGTCCCAATAACCGGAGCCAGAGCGTCAACGACCCGGTTGATGTCTGTCTGCGCACTCAGCACGTCACTTCCAGAGAACACGCCGCCGAGGCTGAACTCGCGTTCCGGGCTTCCATTTCCAAACGGGTCAAACGCACCTTGAACATCAAGGAACAGTGCAGAGCCAGCTCCAAAGCCCAGCGCCGTCAGATCCAGCGCGACCGCGTCGTTCACAGGTGCATCGCCTGCATCTACGTTCAGGTACGTCGACGCTGGGTCCAGTGAGATGACCTGCAGAATGTTCGGATAGGGATCTCCCACCACCACGTTGCCATTCGTGATTGTCGAGGGTGCTGCGTCATCATCGATAATCGTGACTGTGGTCGTGTCGTTCAGGATGGACGCTGCCGAGCCGTTCCCCGTGGAGACAGAAGTCAGCACTACGTTGAACGTCTCATCCCCCTCGTTCGCATCGTCCTCGTTAAGCAGGATCTCGAATGTCGCGCTGTCCTCTCCAACGCCGAAACTGACGGTGCCGGTGGGCAACGTGAACGTTCCAAAGTCAAATTGATCCGCCGTGCCGCCTGACACAGCAAAGTCCACATCCATGCCGGTCAGCAGATCGCCCGAGCGTAGCAGCGTCAGCTCAACCCGCATATCCTCGCCCGGATCGCCTTCGGTTATGCTGACATCCCCGCCGAACAGACCAACGGTCTTGGACGGTGCGATTGAAACCGAGACCGAGATATTGCCGCCGGAACGCGCAAGGCTGAGAGCCACACCGGACGGCGTCCCGTTGACTGCGATGCCGCCCAGACTGAAACCCGGCGTCAGACTGCCCGCACTCACAATCCCGATCACATCGCCTTGCGTGGCGCGCGCCAGATTGGATGCGTCCAGCACCAATTGCCCGGACCCGATATCGAAGGCGCCCGTGACATTCAGCAAATCCGTTGCACCGGTAGTGAAGTCCAGCAGCTCCAGCTCGACCTGACCGTTCAGCGCATCAAGATTGCCGTTGACCGTGCCCAAGCCTGCTGCGTCGTCATCACCGACATTCAACACGCCGGTCAGGACAGTGTCGCCAGCCAGCGTGCCGCCCAGGTTCAGGATACCGCTGTCTCCCACGTAGATGTTGCCAGCAGACGCGTAGCCGCCATCCAGCAGGGTCAATGTACCATCGCCGCCGATGCTTGTGTCGAAAGCGCCAGCGACATTGTCCGTACCGATCGACAGAAATTCGCCTGCCTCAAAGACAGAGCCGGCGCCCTGCACGATCACAACGCCCGTACTGCCTGGATTACCACCGACTTCAGCCGATGAGCTGGAGCCCGTGTTGCGCACGGCGGCACCATCCTCGATTGTCAGGATGCCGGTCTTCTGATCACGACGACCGACACTGATGAAACCTGAGGACGCCAGCGATGATGTGTTCGTGCCGCTGACGAGAACCTCGGATCCAACTCCGCTGACAAGCGCAACACTGGTCGCTGCGGCCGGATTGACTGTGCTGCTCGACCCAGACCCTACATGAAACTGCGGGAACAGGTCGTCGCCGCCTTCTATGCGGATTTTGCCGCCGTTGGTAACTTCAAGCCGGCCTTCGCCTTCGAAACCGACGAAAAGACCGCCAGAGCTTGCCCCTGCGACCCCGCTGTCCGACCGCACCAGCAGTTCGGACCCCGCGCCGTCGACCAGAAGCGCCCCGCGCGCACCCTCGGAGCGTCCCACCTGAACGTTTGCAGCTTCCACATTGCCCGTAGCGTCGACGGCCACTGTCGCGCTGGACCGGATCACCAACTGGCTTTCAAATCGCGAGGCGCGCCCATCACGGTCCTCGCCAATGCCGATGAAAGAATCGGCGCCGGTGACGTTCAGCGCACCACCGTCCTCGACAAGAACCACGCCGCGTCCACCATCGCCCAACCTGAAAGACCCACCAAAGATGTCGTCATCCAGGGGTCCGAATTGCGTGATATTCAAAGACGAGCCATCACCACTGATGACCGCATAGCCATGAGATCCATAACCGCGTCCGAGCACCAGATCCGGATCATCGGTCACGCCGTCTTCGTTCTCAACCCGTACCGTGCCGCCATCGAAGACAGCCAGTATCCCACGTCCGTTGAAATCGCGCCCGATCGCGCTCGATGATGCCTGGCCCGTGTAGGCAGATCCATAGGTTCCGTAGGACGAGACCAAAGCCAATTCAGAGCCGGATCCGTCCACGCTGACCAATGCAAAGCCTTCGCGGCCCGCAGTCAGGTTAAACGCGCCCAGCTTGCCGCCATTGGCAATGTCGATCAAGCCAACGCCGCCACTTCGCCCGACGTCCAGCCGCGCAGGGCCCCCTGTGATGTACGCCGCTGAACCAGCGTCCGAAACACGGAAATCGCCAAAACCGCCAAAACCGCTTCCGACCTGCAACGGGCTATACCCAAACTGGAATTGCCCGTTCGCATCCTCAATGACCGAGTTGGCGAGCGTGATTACAGACCCCGATAGCACGCCGACATAGCCATCAGCGATACCGCCCGCAGAACCAGTCTGACCAATACGGGCAAAGGGACTGAAGCCATTGACGGGATCGCCGGATCCAAGGTCTTCAAAACTGACGGTGGTGTTATTCGCAAAGATCAGGCTGCCGCGGACCAAATCCGTCGGATTGAAGTTTTCCGCAATCGAGAACGATTCGACAGTACCGGTCTCACCGTCGGCCAGAACCGAGTTGAGCAATCCGTATCCACTGCCCGCGAGAATTCTGTTGTTGTCAATACGGCCGTCGCCAGAATACGTCAGCGTCATTGAAAAGACCCCCTCAAACTGCCCAAAATCAGGCGCACCCCACATAGCCAACTTCTCATGGGTTAGGGAATTGTCAATCTTTCAGTATGCGCGGCACCCGGCAGGAGTGTCAGGGCAGTATCAGCCCTTGTCCGACGAGGCGGCTGTTTCGGACTGAGGCATTTCAGTTGCTTGCGGCACAGCGTTCTCGTCCTGCTGGACTACGATTCGGAACGCTTTCGACCCCTCCAGATCGCGCCAGAAAGCCATGTTCGAATACCGTTTGAACAGGTCCGGAGGCAGCACTGTCTGGCGCGGCCGGGCCGTGACTTCCTTATGCACCCGGTGCAGACCGTCCAGCCCCAGCTGCGCGTCGAATTGCGGCGCGTCGTACTCGACATTTTCGAAATCGTGGCCGTGCGCGGGCTCTTCTAGAAACTGATAGAGCAGCGTGAAAACCTCGGCAGGCCGGGCCGCCAGCAGATCGTAGTCCACCAGCACCAGCCTGTCCGCATATTCGGAATAGCAGGCTTCCCGCAGGGCGTGCCATGCATAGCCCACCAGTCTGTTTGCACCGGCAAGCGCGTCCAGCCGGGTGTAGACCGTCGATCGTTCGGCGGGATTGTTGAACAGCCGCGTGTGCTCGAACGCGTTGTTGCGGTACTGTCGCTCCAGACTGTCCATGACCCAGGCGACATCACGCACCAGACAGATCAGTTTGGCGTCAGGGAACAGCTTCATCAACGCAGGCAGTTGCGCGGTCCACGCACGGTTCGTGTCGAAGATGACATCTGCGCCCACATCCGCATAGTAGCTTTCGAACAGACCGCGCAGCAGACGGGCGCGCTGTTCGTCATTAACCATGCTCGACAGCTCGGTTCCTGCCGATACTTGCGAGATCACGCCGTCAAAGAACGAAGCAACCGGCGAGGACATGCCAGCGTGGAACCGTTTGTTCTGGCGCAACAAGGCTGCCGTCAGGGTCGAGCCGGACCGGGGCAAGCCCGAGATGAAATGAAACTTGCGTTGTTCGGTCATAACGCCCCCTGTTCAAGAATGCTCAAGCTCTGGACCGGACGGGCAGGCTTTGCAAGCCCCGGCAGTCTTGCTACCGATGTACAGGGAGGCAACTATGGCAGAACGCTCTTTTGCAAAGGAAGTCGAGGACCTGCGTCTGGGCGCGGGCGAAACCTTTCGCGGCGAAGGTATTCTCGCCATCACCAAGGCGCTTCTGGAATCCGGTGTCGGATATGTCGGGGGGTATCAAGGTGCGCCAATCAGCCATCTCATGGACGTTCTGTCGGATGGTCAGGATATCCTGGGCGAGTTGGGTGTGCATTTCGAGGCTTCCGCCTCCGAGGCTGCCGCAACCGCCATGCTGGCGACCTCGGTGCACTATCCGATCCGGGGTGCCGCGACCTTCAAATCCACCGTCGGGCTGAATGTGGCCTCTGACGCGCTGGCCAATCTGGCATCCGGCGGGGTCAAGGGCGGCACTCTGCTGATAATCGGAGAGGACTATGGGGAGGGCTCCTCGATCATGCAGGAACGCTCCCACGCCTTTGCGACCAAGTCACAGGTCTGGCTGCTGGACCCGCGTCCGAACCTGCCTTCGATTGTGGCGGCGGTGAAACACGGGTTCGCGCTGTCCGAGGCCTCCAACACACCGGTGATGCTTGAGGTCCGTATCCGCGCTTGCCATGTCTATGGCGCGTTCAAGACAGCAGACAATCTGCCTCCATCTGTGACGGTGCGCGATGCACTGGAGAGCCCGCACAAGGAGCCGGGTCGGGTCGTCCTGCCCCCCCATTCCTATCAGCACGAACAGGACAAGGTCCTGAAACGCCTACCCGCTGCGCGGGATTACATCCGCGAGCACAGGCTGAACGAACGCTTCGGCCCTTCGGACGGCCCGGTTGGCATCATCCTGCAAGGCGGGATGTACAACGGGGTCATCCGGGCGCTGCAACGGCTTGGGCTGGCTGATCTCTATGGCGAGACCGACGTCCCACTGCATGTGCTGAACGTTGCCTATCCTCTGCTCGACGACGAGATCCTCGGCTTCTGCGAAGGCAAGGACGCCGTGTTGGTGATCGAGGAAGGACAGCCCGCTTATCTGGAAGAGGCCATGGGCGCAGTGCTCTACCGGGCAGGCGCACGGACAAGGCTGAGGGGCAAGAACCCGTTCCCATTGGCCGGAGAACTGACGGGGCAGGTGATGCTGGACGGGGTGGGCGCATTCCTGCGCGACCACGCGCCCACGTTGCTGCCGGACGAAGTCCGCGCGCCAAACGAGGCTCCGGCCCCGCCACCGCCGGACCTGGCCCGCACTGTACCGCCCCGACCGCCAGGATTCTGTACTGGCTGTCCGGAACGCCCGATCTTCGCGGCGACCAAACTGGTGGAACAGGAATTGGGGCCACATCACATCGCGGGCGATATTGGCTGTCATCTGTTCTCGACCATGCCACCTTTCGAGATCGGATCCTCGACCATGGGCTACGGGCTTGGACCCGCCTCGACCTCGGCACTGAAGGCCAAGGGCGCGCGCCGCTCAATCTCGTTCCTCGGCGATGGCGGATTCTGGCACAACGGCCTGACTTCCAGCATCGGCAACGCGGTCTACAATGACCATGACGGCGTCGTGGTGATCGTTGACAACTACTACTCCGCGGCGACGGGTGGACAGGACATCCTTTCCTCACGGGCGCAGAACCGTTCGAAATCCACCAATCACCCGATCTCGAAGGCTGTGAAGGGCATGGGGGTCAAATGGATCCGCCAGATAGACAACACCTATGACGTGCCAGGGATGAAGGCGGTGCTGGAGGAGGCGCTGACCACCGAAGCCACCGGGCCGAAAGTCATCGTCGCGTCCTCGGAATGCATGTTGAACAAGCAGCGCCGGGAGAAGCCAAAGAAAGCACAGGCAATCAAGGCTGGCATCCGCACCGTGACCCCCAAGTTTGGCGTAGACGAGGACGTCTGCACCGGGGACCACGCCTGCATGCGCCTGTCGGGCTGTCCCTCGCTGGGGCTGAAAGTGCTGGACGATCCGCTGCGCGACGATCCTGTCGCGACTATCGACGAGACTTGTGTCGGGTGCGGCAACTGCGGAGAGGTCGCGGATGCGGCAGTACTCTGCCCATCGTTCTACCGCGTCGACGTGATCGACAATCCCAACTGGTGGGACATGCAGATCAGCCGGCTTCGCCGCGCCGTCATCGGCCGGCTGCAAGCGCGGCGTGACAGAACCCGCCTGCGCATTGGCGGACTCTAAGATGCCACGCGATACCCAGGACACCGGTCAGATAATCAAGCTCGCGATCATGGCCGTGGGTGGTCAGGGCGGCGGCGTGCTGACCAACTGGATTGTGGTCCTGGCCGAGCGCGCTGGATGGCATGTCCAGTCCACCGCCGTGGCAGGTGTCGCGCAGCGGACGGGTGCTACAATCTACTATGTTGAAATGGCACCGCCGTCGGACAGGCCTCCCGTCTTTGCTCTCGCACCCGCCCCGGGCGACGTGGATATTCTAGTCGCTGCCGAATGGATGGAGGCAGGGCGTGCGATCCTCCGCGGGTTCGTAACCCCGGATCGGACCACTGTCATCGCTTCGACCCACCGGGCGCTCGCCGTGTCAGAGAAGATCGTCCCAGGCGATGGCCATGCCAACCCCGCCGAGGTGACCGGGCATCTGGAGGCGGCAGCGGCCCGCGTAGTTGCATTCGACATGGAGACCCCGGCCAAGGCAGCAGGATCGGTAATCTCGGCCAGCCTCTTCGGTGCTCTTGCGCATTCCGGCACCCTGCCATTCGCCGTGGACAATTTCCGCGAGACGATCCGCTCGGGTAACCGCGGCGTAAGCCCAAGCCTTGCTGCATTCGAGGCAGGCTACGTAGGACCTGACAACAATCAACCGACGGCGGATGATGACAAGGACCGGTCAGTCTCCGGCCCAGTTCGCCTGCAGGATGGCTGGCGTAGTTTGACCGGCCGCGTTCGTATGCTGCCGGAGGGAGCGCAAGAGTTGACCCTCACGGGGTTGACCAAGGTCGTCGACTATCAGGACGTGGCATATGGGTCGGAATATCTCGATCTGCTCGCCCCCTTTGCGGAGGTTGACAAGGATACCGAAGCGCGCCTGACCAATGCCGCAGCGAAATACATTGCCAACGCGATGACTTATGACGACCCGATCCGGGTGGCGGACCTGAAGACCCGAGCCACGCGGTTTGAACGCGTATGCAATGAAACAGGCGGCGGCAAGCGTCCTTTGCACGTCACAGAATTCATGCATCCGGGCGTGGAGGAGGTTCGGGGCCTGCTATCGCCCGGCTGGGCCGCCTGGATCGAGGCGCGACCGTCACTGAAACGCTGGATCGACCGGCGGGTCAATCATGGCCGGAGAGTGCGATCCGATACGGTCTTCGGGTTCGGGTTGCTTTGGCTGATAGCCGGTCTTCGTTCGCGCCGCCACCGGACCGAGCGACACCGGATCGAGATAGAACACCGGGACACCTGGCTTGCAGCAGCTCGGTCGAGGCTGGCGGATGACCATCAACTTGCTTGTGAAATCCTGGCCTGCCACCGCCTGATCAAAGGTTACTCGGACACACATGCGCGCGGGCAATCGAAGTTCGATCAGGTGATGGGTGCGATACCGCTACTAGAAGGTCGCAAGGACGCAGCAGACTGGATACGTCGTCTGCGCGATGCCGCGCTGCGGGACGAAGATGGAACGGCCCTGGACGGCGCCCTTCGTACAATCCAGAGCTTCGCGTCGCCATGACGTCCGGCCCGCCTACCAAAAGCGCAGGTCCTGCCCCCCCGCGCGCGTGCCAGTTGACCAGAGGCGCAGCATCGACGCGCGGCGCGATCCTAATTGCCC
>JBGCFK010000390.1:0-23240 GCA_045106875.1 Paracoccaceae bacterium
CCGTCATATTGATCCGGGTCGAACACTGATCTCAATGCGGTTAGGCCGCAGCCTGTTTTTCTGCAAACTAAAGTAAAACCTACCGCAACGATCCGTTTGATCGCCAGGCTGCAATTGCCGCCGACAGTTCCTCTTTTTCCTCGCATGAAGACGGACAAAGGTCACCGAGACGGTCAAGGTTTGCGCGCGCTCTGGCGACATCACCAAGCTGCAAGAACAGCTCGCCCTGGTATTCCAATGCGCCCAGATGGTCTGGGTTCAGAAAGAGAGCACGCTCGTAGGCCGGTGCGCTCCGATTCAGATCCCCGGTTTTGCGGTAAGCGAAGCCAAGCAAGTTGAACACATCTGCGTTCCCGGGTTCTTGCTCTGCAAGCTCCTTCAAAAGAGGCAGAGCGCCGGAATAGAGCTCGGCTTCGATCATTTCCGCGGCTTTGGCAAGATTCTGAGCAAATGGTGTGTTGGGATCTGCGCCCCAATGATCCTCGGCAGGAAGCGCAAGGACAGAGGTGCAAACCAAAACTGACATCAAGAAAGGCACGGATCGCATCAATGTCCTCCTGACAAGCCACAGCCATGCCTGCCACAAGAATGCGACGATTGCACTCTAGTTCCCGGACGGGTAGTCGGGCCGGATGAAGTCTCTTGACGATCCAATTCCTTCCAAGGCTCCGCGCTTGATGACCGACTACCGTCCGCCGGAGTTTCCATTGGGCGTACTTCGAGTAGACGAAGACCTTGTCTTCGTGGACAAGCCTTCCGGATTGCTCTCCGTTTCTGGCAAACCGGCGGAGCACTGGGATTGCGTTGAGCATCGCGTCCGCCTGGCGTTTCCGGACGCTTTGCTGATACACCGTTTGGACCTCGAGACCTCTGGCGTGATGGTGTTTGCCCGGACAGCTGCGGCGCAACGGCATGTGAACCTGCAATTCGAAAAACGTTACGTGCAAAAGACCTACATTGCGCGGGTCGCAGGCGAGGTTGTTGACGACGCGGGAGAGATTGACTTGCCGCTGACCTCCGACTGGCCGCGACGTCCAATGCAGAAAGTCTGTCATGAAACGGGCAGGCAAGCACTGACCAGATGGCGGGTTTTGCAGCGCGAAGGCAGCGTGACAAGGTTGGAGCTGAGACCTGAGACCGCCCGCCCGCATCAGTCGCGTGTTCATCTGAAGGAGCACGCCCACCCGATTCTGGGGGATCCGTTCTATGCGCCGGAGGACATCTATCAAGCCGCGCCGCGCCTGCAACTCCACGCGCTTCGTCTGGCGTTGAGGCACCCAAGTGGCGGTGAGGCCCTGGATGTCTCGGCACCTTGTCCATTCTAGCTCAGACAGATCACCTGGAATCTTAGTGTTTCAAGTTCGGATGAATTTTCGCAATAAAATTTCAATACACTTGTTGATATTCGCATTGGCATGTTTATCTGGTACCAAAATGGGGCCAGTCAGGGTGTAAACAAATGCGGGACGCGCTGTACCACTTGGAGCGATCCAAACCCGCCAGTCTCCAGGCCCAGATCCGAGAGATTCTGGTTGAAGCGATCAGGATAGGCCAGCTGAAACCCGGTGATCCTGTGCCCTCGACACGAGCGATGGCCACTCGGCTTGATGTATCTCGGAACACAGTAACGCTGGCCTATCAGGCACTGGTCTCGGACGGGTTCCTGCAATCGCGAGAACGGTCCGGGTTTTACGTGGATCCCGCAGCAGTGGACGGAATGGTTGCTCGGCCCAAGGCGCGTCACGTGGAGGGGCGTATCGACTGGGAACCGCGGCTGGCGAAGCATCCCGGCGCCCAGCGCAACCTCAACAAGCCCGAGAACTGGCACGATTTTCCATATCCTTTCGTCTACGGTCAGGTGGACAGCGAGATCTTTCCAATCGCCGAGTGGCGTGACTGCGTGCGTCAGGCCATGGGCAAGCGTTGGATCGATGCCTGGACCGAAGACCGGTTCGGTGCAGACGACCCGCTATTGGTCGACGAGATCGCCCGGCGGATTTTGCCCTTGCGTGGCATCACGGCGGAGCCTGACGAGATCATTGTCACGCTTGGCGCGCAGAACGCGCTTTATCTGATCGCGGCAATGCTGGTGCGCGCGGACACAACTGTGGCGCTCGAAGAACCCGGTTATCCGGATATGAGAAACATTTGTGCGCTTCGGACTGACAAGTTGCGCGCCCTGCCGATCGGGCCGGATGGTCTGGCTTTTGAAGGCCAGTTGGACGGAGTGGATTTACTCTTTGCGACGCCATCGCACCAGTTCCCGACAACAGTCACAATGCCGGTTGAGCGACGCAAGGCGCTGCTGGATGAGGCAAGCGCCCGTGATATTGTGGTGATCGAGGACGACTACGAATTCGAGACCAACTATACCGGGACGCCCCGACCCGCCTTGAAGTCGCTGGATGAGGACGGACGGGTGATCTACGTGGGCTCACTGTCGAAATCCCTGATGCCGGGGCTTCGGTTGGGCTTTATTGTTGCGGACCGCGCGTTGGTCCGCGAACTGCGGGCGCTGCGTCGATTGATGCTCAGACATCCGCCGGGAAACAATCAGCGCGCGGCTGCTTTGTTCCTTGCAAACGGCCATTTCGACGTGCTGGTGCGCCGCATCCACCGGGTCTACCGTGAGCGTTGGCAAGTTATGGGCGAGGCGTTGACAGAGCACCTTCCTGGATGGGCAGAGCAACCCGGATTCGGTGGGTCTGCTTATTGGCTGACCGGCCCGGCGGAAATGTGCTCTGATGCTCTCGCCAAAGCCGCGCTCGCCGCAGGCATTGTGTTGGAGCCGGCCGGGATCTTCTTTGGAGATGAACGCGATGGCAAACGACATCTGAGGCTTGGATTTTCGTCAATCTCGACCAGCAAGATCCCGGAGGGGGTCGCCCGGTTGAGCGAAGTGGCCCGAGGGGCCGGATATCTCTAGGGCACGAATTCCATTGCACCCCGCGTGCGAATTAACATAGTCGATGGCGTCATTCAGGAGGGCGCAACATGGCCACGGGACGCGAGATCTGGACCTACTTTCAAGGCACCTGGCATCAGGGCAACCACCCTATAATGGGGGCCGCTGACCATGGCGCTTGGCTGGGGTCCTCAGTATTCGACGGGGCGCGGGCATTCGAAGGAGTTGCGCCGGATCTTGATCTGCATTGCGCGCGTTGCCTGAAGTCTGCCGAGGCAATGGGGATGACCCCGAACATGCAAGTGGACGAGGTGATCTCTCTGGCCCGCGAAGGCATCACGAAGTTCAAGGACGGCACCGGGCTCTATATTCGTCCGATGATGTGGGCCCGTGAAGGTGGACCTTCGATGGTGATTGCTGACCCTGACTCGACGGCTTTTGCCCTTTGCATCGAAGAGCGTCCCATGCCCGAGGTCAAAGGTTTCTCGGTCACGACAACCCCCTTCTCGCGCCCCATGAACAGTATGGCACCGACAAATGCCAAGGCCGGATGCCTCTACCCGAACAATGCTCGGATGCTTCGCGAGGCCTTTCGGAAGGGGTTTGACAATGCCATCTCGCTGGATCCGTTGGGAAACGTTGCCGAAACCGCGACATCAAACATCTGGATGGTCAAGGACGGGGTTGCTTTTACCCCAGTGGCCAACGGGACCTTCCTGTCCGGGATCACTCGGGCCCGGGTGCTGAAGTTGTTGCAGGCCGATGGAATAGAAACCATCGAGACCACGTTGACGCTTGATGATTTCCGTACCGCCGACGAGATCTTCTCCACCGGCAATGCCCAGAAGGTCATGCCGATCATTCGCTTTGATGATCAGGAGTTTGCTTACGGTCCGGTGTCACGGCGCGCGCGGGAGTTGTATTGGGAATACTCGCACGCTTGAGATGGTTCGGATCTGATTTTGGTCAGACGCCCTTATCCATCGTATCATCCTCGGGGGCGGCGCCGTCTGCCCGGTCCACATACCCCAGAATCTGGTTGAGTGCGCCCTTGGGGCTGGCAACAGCCGAGGTCACCAAAAGACCGTACCGGGTACCCTTCAGGATAGCGTCTCGCGCCTTGTACTTCAGGCGCGGAATTCGTCTGTGATGTCTGCCAAACGGCGTTGAAGACGCTCCATCCGCTGAGTCAGTGCTTCGGTCACTTCACGTGCGCGGCTTTGCGTGTCTATGCTTTCCACGCGTCGGCCCTCCTTCCGATGGTTGGAGGGTCGCGCGATTCTGTACGGCGTACTGGATGGCACATGTTCGAGTTGGAGCGGTCGGCGCCGCAACTGCTTACTCGGTTGAGACTGTTACCTTTATCATCTGATCTGGCTGCGCAGGAGGTTCGCCTCTGGTAATCGCATCGACATGGTCCATACCCTCGGTCACACGGCCCCAGACCGTGTATTGATTGTTCAGGAAGTGGCCGTCATCGAACATGATGAAGAACTGGCTGTTGGCCGAGTTCGGGTTTTGCGACCGGGCCATCCCGCAAACACCCCGGTCGAAGGGCAGCTTGGAGAACTCGGCCTCGATATCGTCCATATCCGATCCGCCAGTGCCCGCCCGGCCGCTGCAGTTGCCATCCTCGCCGATCACACCGTGCTCGACATCGCCAGTCTGAGCCATGAACCCGTCAATCACCCGGTGGAATGCGACGCCATCATAGGCGCCCTTCTCGGCCAGTTCGGATATCCGCGCAACGTGCAGCGGCGCCACGTCGCGCAGCATTTCGATTTTGACGGTTCCGTCTTTGAGTTCGATGTTCAGGTGTTGCTTGCTCATGCCTGTCTCCTTTAGTGGCGATTTCGCCTTATTCACTTACGATTTTGACCGAGATCATCTGGTCAGGGTTCTGCGGGGGCTCGCCCCGAGTGATGTTATCCACGTGGCTCATACCGTCGACCACACGGCCCCAGACGGTATAGTTGTTGTTCAGGAAATGCCCGTCTTCAAACATGATGAAGAACTGCGAGTTGGCCGAGTCCGGGCTTTGCGAGCGGGCCATTCCAACTACCCCGCGGTCGAACGGAACTGTTGAGAATTCCGCCGGAATGTCCGGCAGAGTGGATCCGCCGGTTCCCGCGCGTCTCGGCACATTGCCATCCGCAGTTGCCTTGCCGTGCTCGACATCGCCTGTCTGGGCCATGAACCCGTCGATGACCCGGTGAAACAGAATCCCATCATATCCGCCTGCCGCTGCAATCTTCTTGATCTGGGCCACGTGCTTCGGGGCGATGTCGTCCAACATCTCGATTTTCACCGAGCCGCTTTTCAGCTCGATCATCAGGAAGTCCTTTGCCAATGCGGGCGCAGTCGTAACCAGTGCTGCCAACGCTGCGGCGATAAATGTGCGGATCATTTCAGGCTCCTTCGTTCGAGATGGGGGTGACTAACGTGTTCAATTGTTCCGGTCAAACGGGTCTGGACAGCGTTCCGTCGCACCGTCCGGCGGGAAGCAATACCGTCATACGGAGAATGTTCCTTGTAAGCGCAGCTTGTGGTGGATTAGCGTTTCAAAGCATGCAGCCTGTCATCGTGTTGTGATTTTCCGAATGTAGTTCCGCTTTCAGGCTCGGCGCAGCGAGAACAGTTGATCAGAATCACAAACCCGCGAACCAGTTCGACAGCGGGTATTGAGATCCGGGTCAACGCCTCGGTGCTGTGACAGGCCATCGGTAAAAACAATGACCCAAGCGGTCAGAAACGACAAGGAAACCCTAATGAGCCCTTTCGACAAGGATGATATTTCATTCGACGAGTTTGACGAAATCGTCAGCCCGCGCCCTGAAGAGACCGATTTCGACCGCGTTGTCGAGGCTGCGGTCAGCCGGCGTGGTTTTCTGGGCGGCGTGATGGCATTTGGCAGCTTCGCGGCACTTGGCGGCACGATGACCGCAACCGAGGCCAATGCCGCTGCGAACCGTTTCGCGTTTGATGCGATCGGCACCAACGGTGCGGACGATATCACGCTGCCTCCCGGCTACAAGATGGATGTGGTCGTCCGCTGGGGTGACCCTATCCTTCCCGGCGGTGTGGAGTTCGATCATGCCACGCGCGGCACTGCCGACAGCCAGGCCATGGCCTTTGGTGACAACAATGACGGTATGGACGTGTTCCATCATGAAGGCAGGCTGCTGCTGGTCGCGAACAATGAATATACCAACCGGAACATCATATCCGTCTCCGCCGTCGACAAGGTCATCACGGACGAGGGCGACATTGCCAAAGGCATGATGGCGCATGGCGTCTCGGTCATGGAGATTGATCAGACAGACGGAAAATGGTCGGTGGTCAAGGACAGCCCTTACAATCGTCGCATCACGCCAAAGAGCGAGATGGCGCTGACCGGGCCGGGCGCTGGGCACGACCTGCTCAAGACAGCAGGCGATCCGACGGGTACGAAGTCCATCGGAACATGGAACCACTGTGGCAACGGCATGACGCCATGGGGCACGTATCTGGCCTGTGAGGAGAATTTCAACGGTTACTTCTCCGCGGCTGATCCCGAGCACAAGGTCTCGCCTGAACTGGCGCGCTACGGTGTGTCGGCCCAGGATTGGGGATACAGCTGGGCGAAGATCGACGATCGCTTTGACGTCTCGAAGAACCCGAACGAACCAAATGTCGCAGGTTACGTAGTTGAGATCGACCCCAAGGATCCGACATCGACACCGCGCAAGCTCACAGCGCTTGGTCGGTTCAAGCATGAGAACGCCGAAGCCGTGATCAACAATGATGGCAAGGTGGTCGTCTACATGGGGGACGACGAACGTGGCGAGTTTATCTATCGCTATGTCTCGGACGGGGTCTATGCGGCGGGCGTGCCCACGGATGGCCTGCTGGAAGAGGGCACACTCTCGGTTGCCAAGTTCAACGAAGACGGCACAGGCCAGTGGATCGAACTGACGCCCGAAAGCACGGGCATGGCCTCGAAGGCCGAGATATGTATCCATACGCGGCAAGCAGGTTCGGCCGTGGGTGCGACGACAATGGACCGTCCCGAATGGGTCGCCGCGAACCCGAACGCCGCGGAAGTCTATTGCGCGCTGACCAACAACAAGAACCGTGGTATCAAGCCCAATGCGGGCGGCGATGAGACCACGGTTGGCGGCCCCAACCCACGTGAGGGCAACAAGTTTGGCCAGATCGTGCGCTGGCGTCCGGAAGGCGCTGATCACACGGCCTCGACCTTCATCTGGGACCTTTACGTTTTGGCGGGCAACCCCACTGTGCATTCCGATGCCAATGCCGGGTCCGCGAATGTGAACGCAGACAACATGTTCAACTCGCCCGACGGGTTGAAGTTCGATCAGAACGGATTGTTGTGGATCCAGACAGACGGCAACTACAAGAACGAAGGTGACTTTGCCGGTCAGGGCAACAACCAGATGCTGGCGGGCGACCCTGTGACCGGTGAGATCCGTCGCTTTCTTGTCGGCCCGAAACAATGCGAAGTTACTGGCCTCACATGGTCGCCGGACCGACGCACCATGTTTGTTGGGATCCAGCACCCGGGCGAGCGGGGCGACAGCCATTGGCCCGAAGGTGGCACCTCTGTGCCGCGCTCGGCCATCATTGCCGTGACGCGCGAAGATGGCGGCTTGGTCGGCTGAGCCTGCTCAACTGACTGAATTGGGGGCAGGGTCGGCGACGGCTCTGCCTCTTGTCATTTCAGTGTTCCGCGTCGATGCTTGCACTTTGGATGGGAACATCATCATGGGCACAGACGAATACAGCTTTGTCACCGACGAGACGGCCCTAAGGGCAATGCACCACGCGCCCATGAGCAGGGCGACCGACAAGGTGCTGACTGCGCTCGATCATCATTGCCGTCAGATCATCGAGCTTTCACCGTTCTGCGTAGTCTCCACGCAAGGCGCGGATGGAGCGGACGTGTCGCCGCGCGGTGATCCTCCTGGCTTTGTTCGGATCTTGGATGACCGGACACTTCTGCTGCCCGATCGCGTAGGCAACAACCGCTTGGACGGCATTGCAAATTTGCTGGCAAACCCCCGGCTTGGAATGCTGTTTCTGGTGCCGGGCATGAACGAGACTCTGCGTGTCAACGGGATGGCGCGGATCACCGATGATGTGGCGCTGCTCGCGGAAAGTGCGGTTGAGGGCAGGGTGCCCAAGATTGGAATTCTGGTCACAATCGAAGAGGCATTCGTGCACTGCGCCAAGGCATTGGTGCGCTCCGGACTGTGGGACTCTGAACGGCATATCGACCGTTCCCGGCTGGCCAGCTATCCGGCGATGCTGCGTGAACATGTAGACGGATTGACCGACGATGAAAACGACCGGCAATCAAAGATCATGGCGGAGAGGGGCCTCTATTGAGCACCACGTTCGCCATCCTCGCCTATGATGGCATCGAACCCATCGATATCGGGGCAACCTTTGGCGTATTCTCGATGGCCAAACGGATCGCGCCAGAGCTGGGCTTTTTTGTTCTCTCGCGTGACGGCGGGCAAGTGGAAATGGCAAACGGACTTGGCTTGCTTGCTCAGCACAGATTCGCGGAATGTCCCGAATTTGACGTGCTGATTGTTCTTGGCGGTCCTGGTTGGGAGGCCGCTTCCAACGACAAGCAGACCCTCAAGTTTATCCGGGACACTTCCACGACGATCTCATCAGTGTGCACAGGTGGTATGATACTGGCAGCAGCAGGCGTTCTGGATGGTCTGCGGGCCACCACCAAGCGCGAAATCCTGCTTGGTGAGAAGCGCCCGCTGGACCTTCTTGGGATGTACGACGATGTGGACGCTGTCGAGGATCTTATCGTCGATGAGGGCGCCGTGATTACCGGTGGCGGCGTATCGCTTGGTATCGACTTGACGCTCTATCTGTTGGAGCGGTTTCTGGGTGCAGAGGTTGCCGATGAGACTGCACGCATACTTGAGTATCGCCACGCCAGGTCAGCGAACGCCAAGGCTTTTGGCGAGCTCAAAGCGCGACCTAAGACGCGGACTTAACTGATTGTTAGCCATGATCGCCGGATGCTGTGCCCATGCACGGTTGGGTTCCACAAAACTGCCAAGGCGGCACTTACTTTTTCACGGTGATGCTTGCGCGTGGTGCCGGACCCTTGTTGATCCAGCACCTAGATCTCCTGCGTATCGCGTACTCGGAGACACTGGCAGAGAACCCGTTCCGGACGGATTCGATCGTCATGCTGCCTGACCATTTGCACGCCGTCTGGACGCTTCCGGGCGGTGATACAGATTACTCCACGCGCTGGCGCAAGATCAAAGGTCGCTTCACGCGCATGGTCAAACATTCCGGAAGGTTGAAGGACGACGCATTGCGAAAAGGCGAACGCGGTATTTGGGAGCGTCGTTTTTGGGAGCGCGAACTGGTTTCAGTATCGGAAATTTGCAAGCACGTTGAGTATTGTTGGTCGGATCCCGTGCGCCACCGGATTGTGAAGGCCCCGGCCGAATGGGAGGCTTCATCGCTGCACCGTGAGATCCGTGCTGGCAAGGTCGATAAAGATTGGCAGGCTGTACCGCTCCATGGGACATTCGGTGAACGGAATGAGAGCCCAGACCTGCTGGAAACACTTTCAGTTTGAAAGGCGCGAAGCCTTGCGCCGCTGCCGCATGCTCACTCGCGATCCCGGCGTCTCGATTGCAGTAAATCCGCTGGCTCTTCGTTGATATTGGCGCTACTGCGGATTGATGGCACGCACTCAGCTTCACATTGACGAGGTCGACCATCTGCCGACATGGCGCAGGCCCGAGGCGCTGTTGCTGCTCATGTCAGCGACAGTCTGGTTTGGGTTCTCGCTTTACTTCGTCTTGATCAACAACTTCGCCGTCGAGGTTGCAAACTTTGATGGCGAGGCGACTGGCTGGCGTGAAAGCGTGCGCGAGATCCCGGGTTTCCTATCGTTCCTCGTCATCTTCGTTATCCGTTTTGTACGTGAACAGACGTTGGCCCTGTTTGCGCTGCTGCTGTTGGGCACGGCTACCATGGTCACATCTCAGTTTCCCAGCTTCTGGGGGCTGTTGCTGATTGTTTACCTCGGCTCGATGGGCTTTCACTATTTCGAAGCTGTGAACCAGTCACTGCAGTTGCAATGGCTCGACAAGAAGACGGCACCACGCAAGCTTGGATGGATCGTCGCTGCTGGCTCGGCTGGGTCGCTGCTCGCCTATGGCGGCGTGTTTACATCGCGTTACATTCTCGACGCCAGCTATGACGCGATGTTCCTGACGGGCGGCGGCGTGGTCGTTTTGCTGACGCTGGTTTGCTGGTTGGCCTATCCGAACTTCCAGGGCCGAACGGCGCAGCGCAAGGAGATCGTCCTCAAGTCGCGCTACTGGCTCTACTATGCGCTGGTCTTCATGGGCGGCGCGCGCCGTCAGATTTTCATGGTCTTTGCGCCGTTCATGATGGTTGAGAAGTTCTCGCTGGAAGTCGAAGGTATGGCTGCGATTTTCCTCTTCAACTACGTCGCCAACATGATCTTTGCGCCGCTGGTCGGACGGTTCATCCAGCACTTTGGAGAGCGCCTGTCCCTGATTGTTGAATATCTGGGCCTCTTTGGTGTCTTCTCCCTTTATGTCGGGGTCTACTATTTCAACTGGAGCTGGGAGGTTGCGGCGACCCTCTACATTGTCGATCATCTGCTGTTCGCCATGGCTTTCGCCCAAAAGACTTATTTCCAGAAAATATCTGATGCTGAAGATCAGGCACCGACGGCAGCAGTCGCCTTTACCATCAACCATATCGCGGCGGTCTTTCTTCCGGCCATGTTAGGTTATCTCTGGTTGATTTCGCCGGCCAGCGTGTTTTCCTTGGCTGTCGGCATGTCTTTCATTTCGCTCTGCCTGTCGTTCCTGGTGCCGAGGCATCCTGAGCCTGGGAACGAGACTGTCTGGTCCTCACGTCCGGCGGCAACACCCGCCGAATGAGTGCTGCGAAGTTCACGCGCGGCTCGACTATGCGCCATGTCGTCGTGATGACGGTGACGGCGTCGCTTGGGTTGCTCTCGCTGTTTGCGGTCGACGCACTCAACCTTTTCTACATCTCATTGCTTGGCGTTGAAGAGCTGGCCGCTGCCATCGGCTTTGCAGGCACTATCCAATTCTTCATGATTTCCGTCTCCATCGGCCTGCTGATCGCAGGCACCGCAACAGTCAGCCGGGCTGAGGGCGCAGGGGACCGGGCCCGCGCGCGTCATCTTGCGACCTCAGCGCTTGTCACAGCGGCACTGGCATTGACGTTTGTCTCTGCGCTTGTCTGGATATGGCGTGATCCCGCCTTGGAGCTACTGGGTGCGCAGGGCGAGGCCCTCGCCCTGGCCAGCATGTTTCTCGCGATCACGCTGCCGTCGGTACCCCTGGTCGGCATCGGCATGTGCTGCTCCGGGACGTTGCGCGCAATCGGAGAGGCCAATCGCGCGATGTATGTGACGTTGGGCGGCGGTTTGATTGCAGCCGTTCTGGACCCCATTCTGATCTTTGGCCTTGATCTTGGGTTGACGGGCGCTGGCATTGCGATGGTGCTGACGCGCGGTGCCATCGCTGCGATCGGTCTTTGGTTGGTGATCAGCAAGCATGACATGCTGGCCCGTCCCGACATGGCAACATGGCTGGACGATCTGCCCCCGCTGGCACGTCTGGCGGCGCCCATCATGGCAACGCAGTTGTCCACGCCTTTTGGCAATGCCTATCTCACTGCGACCGTTGCCGAGTTCGGCGACAGCGCAGTTGCAGGATGGGCCGTCGTCGGGCGCATCACGGCGCTGGCCTTTGGTGGCATTTTTGCTTTGGCAGGCGCCGTCGGCCCAATCATCGGCCAGAACTATGGCGCGGGACTATGGCCACGGGTGACCAGCACCTATCGCAACGGGCTTATCTTCACAGCGATCTATGTCTGTCTGGCCTGGGCTTTGCTGGCGGCTGCATCCGATCTGATAATCGGGGCATTCGCGTTGCAGGCCGAGGGCGCCCAGATCGTCTCGACCTTCGCGACCCTGACTGCTGGTGCGTTTGCCTTCACCGGAGCGCTGTTTGTGTCAAACGCGGCATTCAACAATCTGGGCCGCCCGCTTTGGTCAACCATGTTCAACTGGTCCCGTGATGCGGCGGTGATCCCTCTGCTGGTCTTGCTGGTCGCAGGCGGGATGGGCGCAAGTGGGGTCGTGTGGATAAAGGCACTTGCAGCTGTTATTGTTGGGACCATTGCGGCAATAACAGGCTGGTACACGGTGCATGCTTTGGCCCGTCGCGGGGCGGCACCTCCGCATGGTCCCGCCGACGTGCCTTCACCCGATTTCCCTCCGGCACCTGCCTTTGCCTCTGGCCGGGCCGTCTCTATGATTGCTCCAAAAACCGTTTCGGAGCCTCTGGCAACCGAAGAAGAGAAACGTTAGATACCCGCGAACAGGACGTTTGCAGGGACCAAGAGGACAGCATCCATGCCCAAGATAACTTACATCGAGCACAGTGGAACCAAACACGAGGTCGAGGTCGCAGAAGGCCTGACTGTCATGGAAGGGGCTGTTTCGAACAACATTCCCGGTATTGATGCAGATTGTGGCGGGGCGTGTGCATGTTCGACGTGCCACGTCTATGTTGACCCGACCTGGGTCGAGAAGCTCCCGGCAAAGGACGATATGGAGATCGACATGCTCGATTTCGCATATCAACCGGACGAATCCCGTTCGCGCCTGACATGTCAGATCAAGGTTACGTCCGCTCTTGAGGGTCTGGTGGTTCAAATGCCCGAAAAGCAAATCTGATGCACCAAGCCGCGCTTTGTGTCGTGCTTGCAGTGGGTTGGATACTCCAACCCATACCTGGTCATGCCGAGGATAAAGTTGTCTGGGGCTGTGATGATGCAGGCTATACGGGCGAGACGCGGGAATACCGGCATGGCGTGCTGGGCGACGATATCGAATACAAAACTCTCGTGATGCGGCTGGACACCGGTGTCGGCAAGATCACCGCGTCGCTGGACTTGCCTGACGGGCAGGTGTTCGAAGATATCGCGCCCCGATGCGGAGACCTGGACGGTGATGGTCTTGCCGAGGTTGTGACGGTTGTCTCGGATCCCATTGGCGGTGCGCGATTGGCGGTCTACTCGCCGCGCACTGGACCTTTGGCGCAAACGCCGCCCATCGGGCAGGGGAATCGCTGGCTTGCACCCATCGGGATCGGCGACCTGGACGGTGATGGTCAGAACGACGTGGCATATGTGGATCGGCCGCATTTGGCAGGGGTTTTGCGTGTCTGGACCTTACGCGAAGGACAACTTGCCGAAATTGCCAACAAAAGCCGCTTTTCCAACCACAGAATTGGTCAGGACTTCATCACAGGCGGTGTGCGTGACTGTGGAGACGGTGCTGCGCTTGTGTTACCAAATTTTGACTGGAGTGCGCTTATGCTGGTGCGCCTGCGGGAGGGGGAGCTTCTTGCAGAGCGCATCGGTAGCGAAATAACCGAGGACGCCATTGCGCGCTCCTTGGAGTGCAATTGAAACCGGAGACCACATGACCCGCCCTCTGATCGGCATCCAATGCAGCCACCATCTGGCCGAGGACACCTATGAGGTGCAGATGACCGGTCGGCGGACGATTGATGCGGTGAGTGGCGCGGCCGGATGCTTGCCCTTGCTGATTCCCGGCTTGCCTGATGCTGTGGATATTCCAGACCTATGCGCAACGCTGGACGGGATTGTACTGACCGGCGGACGGGCAAATGTGCATCCCGAATTATATGGCGAAGATCTGACCGAAGCCCATGGTGCCATGGATCGTGATCGTGACGACGTGTGCCTGCCGATGATCCGGGCTGCGGTTGATCTTGGAATTCCAATTCTGGGCCTTTGTCGTGGGATCCAGGAAATGAACGTTGCCTTTGGCGGTACGCTCTATCACGAGGTTGGCGATCTGCCGGGACGTCATCGCCATCGCATGCCGAAGGGCTGCAAGGATCCCGAAATCATCTTCAAGCTGCGCGAACAGGTGCGACTCAGGCCCGGCGGCGTCATGGCTCGAATGCTCGGCACGGAGAACATCGTGACCAACTCACTGCACGGACAGGCCATCAAGGACCTTGGCAATCGCGTTGTGCTGGAAGGTTGGGCCGCGGACGACACGATCGAAGCGGTTTCGATTGAGAGTGCACGCAGCTATGCGATTGGCGTTCAGTGGCATGCCGAGTATGAGCCGATGGCGGATCCGGTCGGGCGTGTCCTGTTCTCGGAATTTGGCGATGCAGCCCGCGCGAGGCAGGCACGCCGGCAGAGCGCGTCAGCGGCCTAGAGCCAGTCGCGCAGGATCGGTATGAGCGGAATATCCGCGGCGGGCATTGGATATTCCCGAAGCTTTTGCGGGGCGACCCAAGCGAGGCTTTGGCCTTCCCGACCCTCTGCGATCCCTTCCCATTTCCGGCACGCAAATAGTGGCATGAGCAAATGGAAATCCTCGTAGGAATGCGAGGCAAAGGTCAGCGGTGCAAGGCAACTTTCCCATGTGCCAATTCCCAGTTCCTCATGCAATTCGCGGATCAGGCAGGCTTCGGGGGTCTCGCCGGGTTCTACCTTGCCACCCGGAAATTCCCATAGGCCCGCCATGGATTTGCCTTCGGGCCGCTGTGCCAACAGAACGCGGCCGTCAGGATCGATGAGAGCAACTGCGGCGACCAAGACGATGTTCACGACCTGTAGTCTGCGTTTATTGTGATGTATTGGTGGGTCAGATCACAGGTCCAGACGGTCGCTTTTCCTGCGCCGATGCCGACATCCACACCGATTTCCAATTCAGCGTTGCGCATGTATTCGGCGCCTGCAACTTCGGTGTAGCTGTCAGCGACCCAGCCATTCTTGGCCACTACGATCTCCCCGAAGGTGATCGACAGCTTGTCCCTCTCGGCGCGTTCGCCTGATTTTCCAACGGCCATGACAATCCTGCCCCAGTTCGGATCTTCGCCGGCGAGGGCGGTTTTCACCAGCGGTGAGTTCGCCACAGACAAACCGATTTTGCGCGCAGCCGCATCATCTTCAGCCCCGGTAACCGTGATGGCTGCCAGTTTGGTTGCCCCTTCACCGTCTTTCACGACCTGCAAGGCGAGGTCGTGCATCACAGACCGCAGAGCATGTCGAAACGCGGGGAGCCTCGGATCAGATGCATCGGCAATTGTCGGGATTCCGGACGCGCCTGTCGCACCAACCAGTAAAGTGTCCGAGGTCGATGTGTCGCTGTCCACAGTGATCGCATTGAAGGTGACATCTGTCAGCGCGCGAACCTCTGCCTGCAGTAGCGGTTGTGCGACTGCAGCGTCCGTGAAGACAAAAACCAGCATCGTACCCATATCGGGGGCTATCATACCCGATCCCTTGGCAATGCCGGTGATCGTGATGGGCCCTCCATCGAGATCCACAGTCGCCGAGGCGCCCTTCGGGAAGGTATCAGTCGTCATGATGGCACTGGCCGCTTCTTCGATGCCACCAGGCGAGAGCGCCTCGCGAAGCGCGTTCAGTTTGTTGGTGATGCGTTCCGCAGGCAGCGGTTCTCCAATAACGCCAGTCGAGGCCATGTAGACATTGGTTGCGGGCACGCCCAGCGCGGTGCCGGCCGCATCCATGACAGTCTGCACTGTGTGTGCGCCGTTGCCGCCTGTGAATGCATTCGCATTGCCAGCATTCACGACAATTGCAAGCGGCCCTTCCGCACCGGTCCCACCCTCGGCAATTCGCTGCTCGCACCAAAGAACTGGGGCCGCGCGCGTACCCGAGCGCGTGAAGGTGCCCGCCATGACCGAACCTCGCGCAAGTTCGGTCAGCATCAGGTCCAGCCGCCCCGTCGTGTAACGCACGCCTGCGTTCACAGCCGCAAAGCGCACACCTGCTACAGGCGGCAGAGACGGGAATGACACCGGGGCAAAGGGTGAAACATCCGGCCGTTCGCCCAGCTCTCGGCGCATGTCGAGAATTTCCGCCTCAAGTCTTGAAATCTCGGCGCGACAGTGGGCGATACGTGTGGCTGGGTCGTTCTTCGTCATGGTCTACTCGATAATAATGCTGTCTTGCCGAACTGCCGAATCGGGCACCGGGACAGGCGGCGGCGTGAGTGTGCTCTTGCCGCGCAATTCCTCGATCAGCGTGCGCTGTGCAACCTCGGTCAGCTCGCCGATCAGCTCGGCCTGAACCTGTTCCAACGGTGGGACAGGCTGATCACGCTTTTCTGCAAGCTTGATCAGATGCCAACCGAAGGGCGATTGGACGGGGTCCGAGACCGTACCCGGCTCCAACGCAAACGCCGGATCTGCAAATTCTGGAACCATCTGATCGCGGGTAAACCACCCGAGATCGCCGCCGCGCGACGCTGTGCCATCTGTGCCATGCTCTGCTGCCAGCGCAGCGAAATCAGCACCTGCATCCATTTTGGCCTTGAGATCTTTGGCGAGCTCTTCGCTCTCCACCAGAATATGTGCGGCATTGACTTCCGTTACGGCTTCGGCGTTTGCGAAGCGTTGTTCATAGGCTGCCTGAATTGCCGCTTCGTCTACACGTGTGACAAGCTCCTTGGCCATGAACGCATCCGCCATCACGGCGCGTTCCTGGTTTCTGAGTGCAAGCTGTACGGTGATGGAGTCGCGCAAACCCGCAGCATGCGCCGCATTTGCCAATAGTTGCTGATCCGCCAGCTGTTGCACCAATGCGGCCATCAGAACCTCATCCGGCAATTCCTGGTACTGCTCGGGCAGGGTCTGGCGAACGGCTACGATTTCACCCAATGTGATGGGTGTGTCATCCACCGTTGTGACGACCGTGTTGGCCTTCAATTCAGGTGCAGGCACAGCAGCAGTTGAGGCCTCGGCAGCAGGTGCCGCGTCCTCGGGCGTTTCAGTGGTCTCGGTACTTTGTGCGAAGGCCTGGGGTCCGGCAAGAGCCAAGGCTAAAAAGACAGCAGGCAGATGAATAGGTTTGAACAAGGTGGCGTCTCCTCCGGATAGGGCAGGCCACGGCGTTGACTTGGCCGTGGCCCCTCAATACATGAGCCGGGACTGGCGCCCGGTGTGCGTGAGACAGATACGACCCTTTCCAGGGGCGGGCAACCACCGGGCAAGATATTTCACGCCGATGCAGCGGTCGCTACCTGGGGTTGGTGGCGCCGTACAGGCGGGCAAAGGGAGATGTGGGCACATGCTAGGACTAGGCACGCTCGCACGAACGGTTTTCGGCAACACCAATGACCGGAAGGTCAAGTCGGCACAGAAAACGGTGGATGCCGTCAACGCGCTGGAACCCGAGTTCGAGGCGTTGTCGGATGATGCGCTTCGGGCCAAGACCGATGAGTTCCGCAATCGTATATCCGATGGCGCAAGCCTGGACGACATTCTGCCCGAGGCTTTTGCCGTTGTCCGCGAAGCGTCCAAGCGAGCACTGGGCCTGCGCCCTTTCGATGTTCAGATCATCGGTGGGCTGGTCCTGCATCAGGGAAACATCTCGGAAATGAAGACAGGCGAGGGCAAGACGCTTGTCGCGACCATGCCCGTCTACCTGAATGCCATGGAGCAAAAGGGCGTTCACGTCGTCACGGTCAACGACTATCTGGCGCGCCGCGATGCCGAATGGATGGGCGCTGTCTACAAGTTCCTTGGCCTGACCGTTGGTGTAATCGTGCCCAACATGGACGATGTTGATCGCAAGGCTGCCTATGCTTGCGACGTGACCTATGCCACAAACAACGAACTTGGCTTCGACTACCTGCGCGACAACATGAAGTTTCGTCTGGAAGACATGGCACAGCGCGGGCACCGCTTCGCGATTGTCGATGAGGTGGACAGTATCCTGATTGACGAGGCACGCACACCGCTGATCATTTCGGGCCCGGTCGAAGATCAAGCAGACATGTATGTGTCGATTGACAAGCTTATCCCGGAGCTGTCCGAGGATCACTACGAGATCGACGAGAAGATGCGCACTGTCGCCCTGAATGACGAGGGCAACGAAGCCATCGAGGCGCTGCTGTTGGATGCGCAACTGATGGACGAGGGTACGACCATGTACGACCCGCAGAACATCAGTCATGTGCATCACGTGAACCAAGCCCTTAGGGCGCATAAACTGTTTCAGCGGGACCGTGATTACATCGTCAAGGACAACAAGGTCATTATCATCGACGAATTCACGGGCCGAATGATGGAAGGCCGACGGTATGGCGACGGGCTGCATCAGGCGCTCGAGGCCAAGGAAGGTGCCGAAATTCAGCCTGAAAACCAGACCATGGCCTCGGTGACGTTCCAGAACTACTTCCGTCTTTATGACAAGCTTGCAGGCATGACCGGGACGGCGCTTACGGAAGCTGGCGAGTTCATGGAGATCTATGGGCTCGATGTTGTAGAAGTTCCGACCAATGTGGTGATCGCCCGCAAGGACGAGGATGATCAGGTCTTTCGGACAGGGCCCGAACGCGACAACGCGATTGTCGAGGCCATCAAGGAGGGGCAGGAACGCGGACAGCCAATTCTGGTTGGTACCACGTCGATCGAGAAATCCGAGATGCTGGCCGCAGCGCTCAAAGAGGCGCATGTGCCGCACAAGGTCCTGAACGCACGCTTCCACGAACAGGAAGCCGGAATCATTTCGCAGGCGGGGCAGCCGGGCGCGGTTACGATCGCGACGAACATGGCTGGCCGCGGGACGGACATCAAACTGGGCGGCAATGCCGAGTTTCGGATCTTGGAAGAAACCGCCGGTATCGAGGAGGAGGCCGAGATCCGTCGTATCACCGAGAGAATAGAAGCTGAGGTCGAGGCCGGACGTCAGAAGGCCCTGTCAGCAGGCGGGCTCTGGGTTATTGGCTCGGAACGCCACGAAAGCCGTCGGATTGACAATCAGCTGCGTGGCCGCTCGGGCCGACAGGGCGATCCCGGCCGGACGTCGTTCTATCTGAGCCTGCAGGATGATCTGATGCGCCGCTTCGGTTCGGACCGTATCGACGGGATGCTTCAGAAACTTGGGCTGGAAGAAGGCGAGGCCATCATTCACCCTTGGGTCAACAAGGCCATCCAGAAGGCGCAAGGCAAGGTCGAGACCTTCCATTTCGATGCGCGCAAGAATATCCTGAAATATGATGATGTCATGAACGATCAGCGCAAGGCGATCTTCGAGCAGCGTCGTGAGTTCATGGAAGCAGATGACCTGTCCGAGTCGATCAGCGACATGCGCGAACAGGTGATTGATGATATCGTCAGCACTCATATGCCTGCGAAAGCCTATGCGGATCAGTGGGATACAGAGGGTTTGCAGGAAGCGGTGGCCGAACAGCTGGGTCTGGCTGCACCTGTGGCGGAATGGGCTGCCGAAGAGGGTGTTGACGACGAGGCCGTGCGTGAACGGCTCTACGAGGCAACCGCCGCTGCTTTTGCTGAAAAAGAAGAGAAGATTGGTTCTGAAGACATGCGCAGTGTCGAGAAGCAGCTCTTGCTACAGACACTCGATCAACATTGGCGCGATCACCTCGTGATGCTCGAGCACCTCCGCTCGGTCATCGGACTCCGGGGCTATGCGCAAAAGGATCCATTGAACGAATACAAGTCCGAGGCGTTCACGCTGTTCAATGGCCTGCTGAACCAGTTGCGCGCCGACGTGACCCGCACGCTGGGTAACATCCGCCCTATGACG
The DNA here is from genome assembly GCA_045106875.1 of Paracoccaceae bacterium. Classification (GTDB taxonomy): domain Bacteria; phylum Pseudomonadota; class Alphaproteobacteria; order Rhodobacterales; family Rhodobacteraceae; genus Thermohalobaculum. The sequence continues at coordinate 19,595 of JBGCFK010000390.1, forward strand.
CAGGAAGAAATGGATGAGCGCGAGCGCCACATGGTTGAATTGAATGCTCGGATGCAGGCTCAGATGGACGCGCAGGCGCAAGCTCAGGCCGCTGCCGAAGCTGTCGGCGCGGCTGCATTGGCTGGAAACGAGGAGGCGGTACGCCGCTCGGCGCAGGCACATCAGGTCGCCAGCGCTCAGAACGCTGCCGAATTGGATCCAGAAGATCCGTCAACCTGGGGCAAAGTTGGACGGAACGCTCCATGTCCCTGCGGTTCGGGCAAAAAGTTCAAGCAATGTCACGGTAGCTTGACCTGATGTGCATTTGGGCCGCGTCTGGCAAATTCAAATGGTTGAGCGCCTCGGGTTTGAACGTGGCCTGGTAATTATCTGTGAGCGTATCGGTCAGCTCTCGCTCTCCGGTGCGGCGCCCATTGCGGCGGCAGGATAGTAGCCAGGCTTTCCCTTCATACGGTCTCGGATGCTCAGGTGCACCGTCTCACCATCACCGCCGCCAGTATTGCGGGGCTTTCGGAACAGGAACAATCTCGCGATGCCCCGCCTGCAACCCATCATCGGCGCGCTGGGTTCCTCGAGGAAACGATCCTCCCAATCCGCAGGAAGTTGCATGCCACAACGCTCGGCCCGTCGCAGCATCCAGTTCAGCGATATATTACTGAGTGAGCGTGCGGCAGGCAGGTCACGCACCTCACCGCCAACATCGCCATGCGCTCCGGGAAACCAGGCCTGCTCGACCCGGCCCTGCCAGTCAGGGCTAAGCCGCCAGAGCAGCGGCTCATAGGATGTCCGGTCCTCGTCAATGGCCAGCGCGTGATAACCGTGCCGAATGTTTGGCCCCAGCTGGTCATCATGAAACTCTGTTGCCATGGGCGCAAGACGATGGATTATCGGATACGGCAAGCCCAGAGATTTGACCGTATCCCAAATGCCAAGCATCTCGATGGGTGGGTCAGTATGGCAGCGATGGGTCGAGAAGTGTTGCCGCGCGATGGAATTCGACCCGATCTGGTAGAAGCGGAACGCCAGGTGGACATGTCGCTCCGTGGCGTATTCGCGCCGAAGCAATCCGATTTTTCCAATCATTCCCGCCAGCGAGCGCACAGCATATGCACCGCGAGAATACCCAAAGAGAAATATCCGGTCACCGGGCCGGTAGTGCGTCGCAAGGAAGGTGTACCCGTGTTCGATCGACAGATTGATGCCCAGCCCAGAGGCTGCCGCTACCCACTTGCGCCAGCCCGTGCCCTGGATGCCCGCGTCGTAGGCAATCCGCTGAGCATTCGTCTGGCCGGATTCGCTCATCATCCTGTAGAGCAGACCTGCATTGGTTTCCTGCCCTGACTCCATGGAGGAAAGGGTGCCGTCGCAAATGAACACAAGGTTTCGTGGTGTGGATTGTGTCATGTGAAGTAAAGCAGTCTTCTTTTGATTTCGCGGGAACCTTAGCCATGCAGCCTGGCCTCCGATAGACATGGAAACATTGATATTTTTCTTTTGAGTGTGGGTGCCTGTCAGGGAGCAAGGTATCAGAGGCCTATCCAGCAGAATTCAATATCTGCCTTCATGATGCCAGCATCAGACGGGCTGGGGCAGGATGTTCTGCTTGTTCACCCAAATGGAAAAAAAACGGTCACATTTCCGCCCTGAGTTGTGTGGATACTGACGCATCTGTGTGCTATCCACTACAGTTGAACAATTAAGAAGCTGCTGGTGCCAGCTGCCCGTAAGCGGGTGAGATGTGAGAACTGGAGTCGGGATCCGTGTTCAAGGACGATCGCATGATGTCGTTCCTTACGGCCATTATTATAATGGTGGCTGTTGGAACGGTGATCCAGAAAGCCGGTAGCGGAGCAGATGACGATCCATCGAACGGTGTAGCGGCGTCTGCTCAATTTCGGCTTATCGACGATACAGTGACTATTGCTGCAGGTCAGCAAGCCGAAATTCACGTTCTGGCAAACGATACTGGGGTCAATACCGACCGGAGCCGCGGGCTTAGCGTCTTGCGGGCACCGGATTGCGGCTGGATCGCCGTCCGAGGTTCTGTTCTCGAATATCTGCCGGACGCTTCGTGTGTGGGTGAGCGCAGAATTGTCTACACGATTCCGGATGCAAGTGGCGGTGATACGGCAACGGTCTTTATAAGTGTGATAAAGCCAGCAGAGTCTGCCAAACCTGCAATTCCTAGCGTCGCTAAGCAGGTATCCGCTCCACAGCGACCAGAGCCAGCACGGCAGCTTTCCCCATCCACGCCGGAAGATGGGGCGTTGGCAGCGACACAATCGGAGCCTGCCGAGGCGCCGTCGCCAGTACTGGAGAAAGCGGCGGAGGATCAGGTTGGCCGTGGCACGCCAAAACGGCTCGCAACGCTCAGCCAGCAGAGCATCTCGGCGACCAACGAGACCGTGGACGGACGCTCATCGGTTGCTGATACGACGATCCATTCCGCGGGGCCGAGGGCGCAGGCTCCGATCGAGGACATTGAAGTATCAGACAACCGTATTCTTGTGGCGGTGCGCGATATCAAGGAGCCACTGACGTCGAGCCCAGTGACGCCGTTGGGAACACTGCTACCGATAGAGAATGCCAACTTGCCGGACATCGATGCGAGGGCAGAGGGTGAAGAAACTGTGGATCGCAGCCTTGTCGCGGCACTGGGCCAGGCCGCTGCCGGCGGACTTGGAGACGCGCTTGCTGATCTTCCTGTAGATTTGTCCCAGTCGCCGCTAGAGAATGCGCCGAATACGGCACCTGCGCCTGCTCCACGTGTCACCCGCAATGTAGATATCGCCAGCGTTGATTCCGAGGGCGGTCGGCACTCCGATCGTGCGGGTTTGCCTGCAAGGCCACCTGAGATAGATGCACGACGCGCAGCGTTGCCTCAGTCGGATGCGAACTGCGTGACGCCGCCATCCTCGGCGATCGACGTCATGCGCGCTGGGCGGACCCGGTTGAGCATTATTGCTCCGTGCCAGGCAAATACCGTAGCTGAACTGAACTATTCCGGGATTCGGTTTGCAATGCCAATCGACTCGGAGGGCAAAGGGCAGATTCTCACGCTTGGCTTCGAAGCAAATGCACAGGCTGTCCTGCAGTTTGTGGATGGGGTGCGTGTCGATTTCGACCTTCCGTTTAAAAGTGTTGACCGGGTTGCGCGTGTAGCTCTGGTCTGGGATTTGCCAGTTGACCTGGAGTTGAATGCCCTGGAATTTGGTGCGGATCCTGGAAGCAATGACCACGTGCGTCCCGAGAACCGGCGCAGTTTTTCGGAAGTACGCCGCCAGGGCGGTGGTTTCCTGCACAGTTTCCGAAGCGCGGAGGGTGTAGGTCAGAACGTGGATGTATATAGCCACTGGAGGCGTGCAGGCGGTCCCAACGGGATTGTCAGGATGATGATCGACTTCGCCAGTCGAAATCGGGATCAGTTGCCCGAGACATGCGGCAATGGCTCTCTCGCAGAACCACAATTTCTGGTCATGAGATCCGATGGCGGCCAGCTTGAACGACCCATCCTTCGCCGTCTCGCCTCGCTTGACTGCTCAGAAATCAGTCGAGAGTATGGAGATAACGGATTGATTTCCGATGGAATTGCCGATTTACTGATTCGGTAATTTTGGGGTGCCGGGGCGGTGTGTTCCGCAGGCGG
>JBGCFK010000391.1:0-8269 GCA_045106875.1 Paracoccaceae bacterium
CGATGCGAGAACAACAGATCAGGCAGGCGGTGACGTATGACCAACGAACTTGAACAGCAAATGTCGGAAGTGCTCTCAGATGTTCAAATTCCGCTGGAGAACATTGCGTTCGCGCTGCGTCAGCACCTGAGCCAGCACGGCAAAGAACTGGACCCGACAACACAGATTCTCTTGGCAGGTCTTCGGGACTCGGTGGACCGGGTGGCCAAGTCTACGCACCAGATCACGGGTCGCACGACAACACGACGTCAACAGTTTGCAGCTCACACGGTTATCGAGCACGCTCTGGCAAGCTGATCAGGGCCGACTTCCAGCCTTACGCGTGTTCTTCGCGGAGTTCCTCTTCCAGCACCCGGTTATATGCCCTTAGGGCATCGACATGGTAGAGGGCACCGATAAGGTCATTTTCACCATCAGCAGTCACGCGCGCAACGGGAAGATAGCTGCCGGGCAATTGCTCGAACATTGGCAAAGCACGATCAAGCGTGTCATCAGGCCTCAGCACAGCACCCTGCGCCATCAACTCAAAGCAACCGCTGTCCGGCGCACAGTTCTCGTCACCACGCGGCCGCATCAGATGCCTGGCCGCCATCGTGGCTGCCAGATAGCCTTGCGGCCCATCCGACAAATGCAGGCCCTTGCGCTCCAGCTGCGTCAGGAAGAATGACCGCGCCACCATGCGATCCGCCACAACGCTGGCAAAGGATACCGCGATCATCACCGCAATGGCTGCCTGATAGTCCCCGGTCAGTTCAAACACGATCAGAGTCGAGGAGATCGGCGCGCCCAGTACAGCGCCCGCCACCGCTCCCATACCCGCAAGCGCATAGAGTGACGCCGCACCCGACACCATGGGAAAGATCGATGTCGCCAAGTCACCAAAAGCGGCCCCCGACAAAGCACCGATCATCAACGCCGGAGAGAACACGCCACCGCCCATGCGTCCGGCAAACGTGATAGCGACCGCTGCGACCTTGACTATTGCAAACAGAATCGCAGTGAACAGAGGGATCTGAACCAGCAAGGCCTCGGTGGTTGTCTGATAGCCAACGCCGATCACATGCGGAAACTGTGTCGCCAACAGGCCCAGCAACAGCCCCGCAACCGCCGGGCGCAGACTGTCTGGCAGGCGGATGGCTGCCTGAACGCGGTCCGCAAGTTCCTCGGCAAAGAAGAGAGTCCGCATCATGATCACAGCCACCACACCGCTGACGATGCCCAGAATGACGAAGGCAGGCATTTCCCAATAGAACTGAACCGTATGCGGCGGCAAAGTGAACGTCGTAAAGTCCCCCAAATGAATCCGGCTGACCACCGCGCCTGCGACGGATGCCACGACGATGGGGCCGAAGGAGTGGAGCGCATAGTGCCGCAGGACCACCTCCAGCGCGAAAAGGGCGCCCGCGATGGGCGCGTTGAACGATGCAGAGACTGCCGCCGCCGCCGCGCAGCCCAGGATATCGCGCGCCGTTATGGGAGGCGCCTTCAACTGCTGGGAGACCCAACTGGCGATAACCGCCCCAATATGTACAGCAGGGCCCTCGCGTCCGGTCGAGCCCCCCATGGACAGTGTCACGGTCGCCGCCAATGCAGATGCCATGCCCTGGCGCTTCGAAATGATACCGCCTTTCAGCGCAGCGGACTGGATCACATCGTCGATCCCGCGCGCCCTTCGACTGGGCGACAGTCGCACCAAGATCTGACCGACAATCAACCCGCCGCAGACAGGGACCAGAACAAGATGCCACCAGTCCAATCCTGCCGCGTGCGAGTGCAGCATGTCCTTGTTGGCGCCATAGACCGCCGACTCGATAGCTCGGATAAGCACGATGAAGCCGACGACCGCGTAGCCCGTGACCACGCCGGTTGCCACGGCCACCGGCCAGAGTTTCAGCTGTCCCGTAACCGCTTTCAAGCCGTCACCGGACGCGCGTCCGCGCGCTGCGCCTTGCAGCAAGGATTTCAGGTGGGTGAACGCAGTGTCCAACATACGCTAATGGGACCATTTGCAGCAGTTGAGGCAGCCTAAGCGCCAGTTTGTCCGATCACAAGGGCGGCGATCTGCCAAAGCTTGAAACCGGCAATTAACCATGTCGAGGCAAGTTGAAATTGCGCCAGTGTTCCGGCGCAGTGCGATTCAGTGGTTTGTAGAGTGGTACGGTTATGCGGGTCCTGGTTCATCTTGGCTTCAACAAGTGTGCGTCGACTTTTGTTCAGCACGCCCTGTTTTCAGCAGGCCCTGCCCTGGCCAAGGCTGGAGTTGCCTATCCGGGAACTGCGCCGCGAACCTGCCATTATGGGCTGTCCCGGCATTACGGGTTTGGGCCAGAGGCGCAGGAAATCATGCCAACGACGTTGATGTCTCTGCTCGACCAGGCCAACGACTCAGACTGCGACAAGGTGATCCTGTCGTCAGAGTATCTTTCACTTTGCCACCCCGCAGCCGCAGCACGGCTTGTCGCGGACATGCAATCCGCAGGAGTGACAGCCGAATATATCCTGTTCAGTCGTCCGTTGCTTGGCTGGATCTCGGCTTTGTTCAATCAGTACGTTAAGACCGTCGACGATGGACGGGCACTGCCGAACATCAACGCATTCGTGGATCAGGTTCTGCACAATCGAGCCGTTGATCTCGCAGCACGTTATCGAATGTGGGAAGGCCTGGTTGGAAAAAGGCACCTCAGTCACTACCGTCTGACATGTGGGACAGGCGCATCGGGCGCAGGCGACGTGCTTGCCCCGTTTTCAGCATTTGCCGGTTGCAATATCACCCCCCCCCCAACTGCAGATGACAATCGCAGCCTGAACCCACACCAATTGTTCGGAATTCAGCAGCTTCGGGCGGAAGCGCCCGGACACAGACGCGATCGGGAGATTGACCGTCTGCTCGGTGGAGGCGCAGTGAAGACAAAGGCTCCCGCCGATTTCTTGACGATCAGCCCGGATCGAATGACCCGCCTGCGGACCGAGATCGAAGACCCATATCTTGCATTGCCTTGGCAAAACCTCCCCACCAGTGATCAGTCGGCAAACTCAGGACAAAGCGTCAGACAAATCCGCTTCAATGGGTCGAGCAGCTTCGCAAAGCCGATGCCAGAGCGCAGCGGGATCCTGGCTCATCTCGAGCGGTATGCGGGTCGCGCGATCAACACCGCGCAGACGCGTTCCGAGGGCACCAATGTCGAACGCAGCCACCGGTCGGCCTGAGCGCAGGGCGATCGACAATGTATAGCTATAGGTCTCGGGCCAAGTGGATGGAATCCAGATCAGGTCCGGATCGATACGGTCAATCAGAGCATCGACTTCGCTGTTCAAATATGCGCCTGTGACTTCGATCCCAACATGTGCGGCAGCAACATCGTTGCGTGTATATCCGATTACCGTGAACGCCACATCTTGACCGGCTTTGCGACCGTGTTCCGCAAGTTCCAGCAAGACGTCGAACCCCTTGGTAGGCCCGATGGCCCCTATCACTGCGATCCGAAGTGGACCCGAGCGGCGCGGCGGCACCCTCCGGGGGCGTAACTCCTCGGGTGCTTCGTGGGGGAGGACCAACAGGTTGTCGAGGGACGGGAAGTATCCCTGCAGGCGCATTTCAGCATCGATATCGGGCGCCCGAACCTCGCGCGCGCCTTCAAGAAGTTGCCGGTACATAGCCCGCCAAGCGGAGATATCGGGTCGGCCAGTCCGAGAGCCGCGCCGCTCGATACAACGCCTGCAGCCCGCGAGACCTGGCTCACGGCAATACATACCCTTGCGGTCCGCCAGATTAACGCGCGGACAGATTGCCAGATAGTCGTGCACTACAAAGGCATATGGCACACGCAACCGTGCAAGACCGCGCCTTACCAGTTCGGGCCCGTCCTCACCAAAATCCAACAGATGATGGACTTGAACATCAGCAAGATCCAGCGCGTGCAGTTCGCGCCAAAGCGCATCCCCGGAAAGCGATAATCGTGACAGCCCGGGCAGTGCCGCGGTGCTCGAATGCAATAACCGAGCCGTTTGCGGTCCGCCCGCACCGCCTGTCATCAGAAAGACCGAGCAACCCGCAGCCGACAGTCGCGCTGTCTCCTCCTGCACGTGTTGCTGTGTTCCACCACCACTGGAGTGCGTGATCAGCAGCACGTTGCGCCGCCCTTTCAAGCGCTGCAATCGAGCCTTGTCCAATGCCGCGCGCGCAGGCGCCAGAGGATCGCGCGCCAGAAAGTCTGCCACCGCGGCATGGTATCCCGGATAGCGTCGATCCAATACCTTGAGTGCTGCCTCGATTCTTTCGGCCCGGCTACGCTGAAACGACACTGCACCCAGATGCCGAACCAGCACATCAGCAGCGACCAGATTCACCCATCCGGCCTGAACCGCCCGCTGCGAAAAGTCGTTTTCCTCGCCATAGCCACGACCGAATGCGGCCTCATCCAATGGCCCGATAGCCTCGAGCGCATCCCGACGCACGTATGTTGCAAATCCCACCGCAGTCGGACTTTCAACAAGGATGCCCGCATTTATTCGAGACGCCATCGCATCAACCGCGCGCCAAGGCAGCTCCAACACTCCCGGGTTGTCACAGTTCGTCCTCGGATAGCTGCAGATCGTTCCGTTATTGCTCAACGGTGTGACCGTAGCGACGTTTGGCTGGCGGTAGGCGCCCACACGCAGGCGATCGATCCAGCCGTCATAGACTTCAGTGTCCGAGTTCAGCCAGATCGTATCCAGGTCAGACAATGCCGCGCAGCCGAGATTGATTGCGGCAACAAAACCCTGATTGACCGGGCAGTCCAACAGGTGGATCGCGCCCCGGGACGCCAACTTGCGCAGGTCTTCTGCCAGCTTCGTATCGGGTGTCGCGTCATTCACAACCACTAAAACAAACGCGGTCTGGCACTCGGCTTCCAAAACGTGACATATCGCATTGAGCGTCTCAAGCCGCCCCAGATAGACCGGCATGACCACTGCGACCTGCGCCTCACCCTCGGGCCGAGTGAGCCTTCCACAGCGAAACATGATGTCCGCCGGGTCCAACCGTTCCGGTCCAGGCGTATGGATTGCGCCCAGCAAGTGATCGTATGGGTTCATTCGCGCCACCGCGATGTCAGGTTCAGCAGCACCGTGCGCATCAAGATCGATGCCTGGCACCGGACAAAGCCCCTGACGACGTCCAAAAGCCAGAAAATGAGCCAAGGCGCTGACAGGAGCACCGCGCACAAGACCAGATTCGGCACGATAGTGCCCATCATCAAAGTGCGCATTTACAGCCCTGCCCTCGCGCCAGCCATGCCGTAGGTAATGGCGAAAAGCATCCGCACCTGCCTCCCCGATGTCTGGGTGATGCGTCATGTAAAACATTGCATCAAAGAGGTCGCGGCCACGGAGGCGGATCAGCACGCCTTCCCAGGGCGCCACAAACCAACGCGGCACCCAACGCAACCACCAGATGCGCGCAACAGCCTGAACCAGCAGCGCGGATGTTTCTGCCGCCAGCCAGTGTCGTGCCACGGATACCCGCCATGACACACGCCTGACCGTTCGATGATTCCAGGACCCGCCGCCGTCAGGCAAAAGTCGGCTCCCCCAGGTCCAGCAGTTCGCGCCAAAGCGCACGTTGCGGAGTACCGTTGTTCAATCGCGCAGCCGTCTCCTGCGCGCCGCGCGCCAAGGCACGCATACTCTGCGGTGATCCGATCAACTCAGTCAGTGCTTCCAGCCATATCTGTGGGTCGTTGGCCAGACACAGGCCAGTCCTGCCCTGTGCGACGCGGTGGCTCTCGGCCCAGCTTTCGGAATACAGCGGCGCTGCCCCTACAATGGCATGTTCGATCAGCTTGTTTGGCGAGCGCGCGCGATTAAACGGCGTCTCCAGCAACGGGTAGAGCGCCACGTGAAACTGCCGCGTGGTAATCTCGCGCCGATACGCAGTCCAGCCGAGCCCTCTGATCCGGCGTACGCGGGGATGGCGATCAAACCCGCGCGGCAAGACGTGTCGCTCAGGCAAATGAAACCTCAGACGCGGGTTTGCAGCCAGCAAGCGTCCGATGACTGGCAGCAGGAATTGCAGATCCGCCCGGTGCACCGAGGAGCCGAGATATGCCACCTCGATCCAACCCTCGCCTGCCTCCAGCGCGTCGAAATGGCCCAGCCCCGCATAGGTTTCGGACCAGAACGGTCGCAAAAGATGCGTCTGCATTACCGGACGAAAGAGTCTCGCCAACGCGGGTGATCCGACCACCGCGACGCCGGCGAAGCGTCGCAGACGCTGTGCCGTCAGGTGCTCGACCCAGCGCAGTTTCTGGCGATAGAGAAATGGCAGGCTTTCGTCATTCAACCCTGCGTCCACGTCGTCATCAACGAAGTAGATCAACCGACGGCGCCTTGGCAGCGGACCTGCACGCCGATCATGGCGCATGACCAGGCAGGCGGTCTTCGAGGCAAACACGGTAGGCCCGAACTGGCGCACACCCTTGCCCAGAAAGTCCCCGCAAGCATTGCGAAAATAGAGATCCGCTGTTGGCGAGTCGGGTGTGCTGAGCACGCGGTCGATCAGGCTTTTCAGCATCACAGGCCTCGCTTTTTTCTTGAATGCTCCCGGCATAAATGCCCGTCGCTGAGGCGCTTAACGTGGAATTTACCGCTTAAGGCTCAGTTAACGGCGACGGATCAGAAGGATCGGGATGACCAGAACGACATCTAGCTTCCGGGTGCACATGCGCGTTTTGGGCGCGTTGATGCGCCGCGAGATGATCACGCGCTACGGGCGGTCCTCATTGGGATATGCATGGGCCGTGCTCGAGCCTGCGGCCTTCATCGCGTTGTTATCATTGCTCTTCGCACAAATTGCTCACAGTCCGCCGATCGGTCGCAGCTTTGCGCTGTTCTACGCAACCGGGTATGTGGGCTTCCACTGGTTCCATGACATATCCAGCGTTACGGCACGGTCGGTTTTCGTGAACAGGCCCTTGCTCGCGTTCCCGCCGGTAACTCCGCTGGACACAGTGATTGCCCGATTCGTCCTGCAAGTGCTTACCGGGGTTGCGACAGGGGTCGTGATCTTCGGCACCATCCTGTGGGTGTTCGCGGATCCCATAGCGTTGAACGCACGCGCATTGTTGATGGCATTTGGCCTGGCTGCCGCCCTGGGACTTGGCGTCGGTGTGCTGAATTGCTGGCTGTTCGCACAATCGCGCAGCTGGGAGCTTGCGTGGGGTGTCGTATCGCGCCCACTCTTTTTGATCAGCTGCGTGTTCTTTACCTTCGAATCCCTGCCCGGCTTCGCCCGCGAGGTGCTTTGGTACAATCCGTTGATCCACGTGGTCGCCTACGTTCGGGAGGGCTTCTACCCAGTCTATGATGCGGGTTATGCCAGCGCGCTTTACGTGCTGTCCGTTGCACTCGCGCTCGGATTGGTCGGCATGGCAAGCATCTGGCGCGCACCTGCGCGATTGGTAAGCCCATGATCAGGCTGGACCGTATCACCAAGACCTTCCGTGGAAACGGCCCCGCCAAACAGATCCTGCGGGATGTCAGCTTTGCCTTGCCTGATGTGCGAGGACTGGCGCTGATCGGACGCAATGGTGCGGGCAAATCCACTCTGCTTCGTCTGATTGCGGGGACTTTGGAGCCCGACTCCGGCCAGGTATTCAGCGACGAACGGATCTCTTGGCCAATGGGTTTCTCTGGCGGCTTTCACCCGGCCCTCACGGGCGCACAGAACATAAGGTTCGTGGCGCGGCTCTATGGCAAGGACCCAGAGGAACTTGCGCGGTTCGTCACCCGATTTGGGGAGCTTGGGCGCGCTCTTCGCAAACCGTTTGAGACCTATTCTTCGGGGATGAAAGCCCGGCTCGCCTTTGCTGTCAGCATCGGACTGGATTTCGACTGCTACCTCGTGGATGAAATCATCGGAGTGGGCGACGCAGCTTTTCGCGAGAAGTGTCGCATGGCCTTTCGAGCACGCCTCGGTCACGCGCGGCTGGTCATGGTGTCTCACAATCCCCAGGCGTTGCGGCAGTTCTGTGATGCAGGGCTGGTAATCGAGGCCGGACGGTTGAAGTTCTATCCGCGACTTGACGATGCATTGGCAGCACACGCCGCCAATCTTGCGCAACCTGTCCCCGCATAAGGCGCCCCATGACCGCATCCGACATCACACTTGAACGCACGCCCATATCGGAGCACCCGATTCTGCTGGGCGCGGCGGCATCTCCTGCACGTCGCCCCTGGGCCGCGATCGTTGCGTTCCTGGTGATGGTTGCCGCACCGATTGCAGTGACGA
>JBGCFK010000392.1:0-2899 GCA_045106875.1 Paracoccaceae bacterium
AGCCGATACGCAGGTCCCAGTCGGCCCATGTCAGGCGATGCCCGTCCAGATGGAACGATACGCCCTCGGGCTGGACGACGTTGATCGGGCGGAGGTCCTGACGCACTTCGGTCTGGAACTCGCGGTCGTAATTGCCCTCGCCGCGCGGCACGGGCACATCGCCCACATCGCGCACGGAAAGCACTTCGCCCGTGGCGATGTCCACCGTTGCGTTCAAGCCCTGGATCGGGTGGGCATACTGGTTGTCCAGCGCCGAGTTGCGCACCCAGCAATGGACATAAGAGACCCTTCGTCCGACTTCTTCGGCGACCCCGAAGTTACCGGCGGACCAAGGGTCACAAGTGACCATTTCCAGATCCAGTCCGCGCCGGGTGATGGCAGCCTGAAAGCGCGGGTCGGCCTTGACGGCGTTCTCGACCTCCATGAACTCCTCGGGCGCAATCATGGGGGTTACGTCGGGCAGGTACCGGCTCTCGACGATCTTGCTGTCTGTCAGCGAGACAAGGCTGCGGACAACGCCGGGCCTGTCGGGCGTGTAGGCGTTGACCCATACACTGCGTGTCGCGGTATCGCCGGGCTGGTGGGCGCGCACGGCGGCCTTGTCGGGCTCGGCCAGTTCAATGGCCTCGAAGCGGGCCTCGGCCGCGTTCGGCAATTCGGCAAGCACCAACTTGGAGGCCGCTTCGATTTCATCCGCGGTAAGCGGGGAAAGCGGATGCAGTCCAGTCAAGGTTCCCAGGCCGTCCATGTCACTTCTCCTCTTCCGTCATCCTGATGGGGAACCTCGCGACCTTGGCGTCGCGAGGCTTTGGCTCACTTCTTGAGGCGGGTCCAGATCGCGTCATAAAGCGCCTGAACTTCGGGTTCGCAGACCTTCACGAACGTACCTGCCGGGGCATCTGCCGGAGGGTTCTGCTCGCGCGAGGTCTTCAACTCGTCCGTCAGCAAAGGCGTCACACCCTTCACACCGGCCGTATACTGCGCAAAGTTCGACACGGCCGCGATGTTCTCCGGCTCCAGCAGGAAGTCCATGAACTTGATCGCATTGGCCCGGTTCGGCGCGTCCTTCAGCAGCACGACATTGTCCATCCAGACAACATAGCCCTGCTTGGGATAGGCGTATTCCACGTTCGCGCCTTCCAGCCGGGCCTTCGCGCCAAAGCCGTTCCAGATCATGCCCACAGCCGCGTCGCCAGAGACCAGAACGTCCTTCGCCCCGTCTGAGTTGAACGATGCCCAGTTGGCCTTGGACGCATTCACCGTCTCGGAAAGCAGCTTCAGCTGATCCCGGTCGGTCGAGCATTGCGGAATGCCGATATGCATGGAGGCCAGCGCCAGAAGCTCGCCCTGCGTGTCCAGCACGTTGATCTTGCCAGCCAGTTCGGCGGGCGGATTGAAGATGATATTGGTGTCGTTGATCTCACCCTTGTAGACGTCCCGATTGACCATGAAGCTGGTCGAGCCCCACTGGTACGGGATCGAGTGCTTGCGGTCCGGGTCGAAATCCACGTTCAGCCAGGCGTCCTCGATGTTGCCCTTGTTGGCCAGCTCGCCGTCAGCGATCGTGTCCAGCATGCCTTCTTTGCGCATGATCTCGACCATGTAGTCGCCGGGGACCGAGACATCATAGGCCCCCATGCCGCCCGCTTTCAGCGTCGCAAGCATCGACTCGTTCGAGTCGTAAGTGTCCATGGTCACTTCGACATCGTATTCCTTGGCGAACTTGTCCAGCAGCTCCTGCGGAATGTATTCGAACCAGTGGTAGATCGACAGCTTGCCCTCGGCCTGTGCGGTGCCTGCCATCAGGCCCAGCGCCAGTGCGGCGGCGCCTACTGTTTTCAGTGTTGTCATGTGTCTCTCCTCTGTCTGTCGTTATTGCCGATCTTGCCGATGAAGTAGGCAAGTGTCACGAACGCGATGGAAACCCCAAGCATCAGGGTCGAGATCGCCATGATGTTGGGCTTGATCCCCTGTTTCACCGCGCCGAAGATGGCGGTGGGCAGGGTTTCTACCCCGGCCCCTTTCACGAAATTGGTGATGATGAAGTCGTCCAGCGAGATGATGAAGGCCAGCAGAAAGCCCGCAAGGATCCCCGGCATCATCAAGGGCAGAAGCACCAGACGGAAGGCCTGCCAGCGTGTGGCATACAGGTCCTGAGCGGCCTGCTCGAAGCTTGCCTCGATCCCCTCCAGCCGTGCCGCGATCGGCAGGTAGGCAAACGGGATGCAGAAGACCATGTGCGCCACCAGAATGGTCAGCACGCCGCGCTGAAACCCGATCGTCGAGAAGAAGATCAGCGTGGCGACAGCCGTGACGATCTCGGGCACCATCAGCGGCAGGTTGATCAGGCCAAAGCTGGCGCCGCGTCCCCGGAATGATCCTGCACGCAGCATCGCCAGTGAGGCCGCCGTCGCGATCACCGTCGCGCTGGTGGCTGCGCAGACGGCAATCACCAGTGAGTTCCACGCTGCGGCCTGATATTTCGACGCTTCGATGCCGAAGAAAACCTCCTTGTACCAGACAAGGCTGAACCCGCCCCAGCGTGTGATCGAGGTCGACTCGTTGAACGAGTAGATCATCACGATGATCAAGGGCGCATAAAGGATGGTCAGGCAGATCATGGTGATACCAAGAAAACCCGGGTAGCGGCGAAGATCAGTCATGGACCCACCTCGAGCCCGTTCCGGGCCCGGGCGAGGGCTCTGCCCTCGTGCTCCCGAGGTATTTTTGGCAAGATGAAATGGTGTAGAAAACGGGAAACACCTGGATCATCGCGCGCGCCCCTGACTGCGGACATAGAACATCAGCACGATCAGAACGAGGGTCAGGAGCACCATTGCGCAGGCGGCTCCGAACGGCCAGTTGCCCGCGGCACCCTTGAACTGGTCCTCGATCAGGC